>DYLC01000004.1 GCA_020722285.1 Desulfobulbus propionicus
TCTACCAGCAAAATGCGAAACCATTCGTGTGGCGGAAGCGCGAGGTGAAGGGCAGCCAACTCAGAAATACTATCGTTAATTTATGCAACTAGACACTAGCAGGTCTGCTTTTCCGGCATTATTATTGGTGGGAACATCATCAAAATGTTTAATAAAAATGTAGTCATTACAGGTCTTGTTAGTTTTTTCATGGACGTGAGCTCTGAGATGATATATCCGCTTGCGCCACTGTTTCTGGCCAATGTCATAGGCGCGGATAAGGCGGTTATAGGTCTCATAGAGGGCATAGCTGAATCCACAGCCAGTATTTTGAAGATCTTCTCCGGCTGGCTCTCCGACAGGATCGGGCGCAGAAAATGGCTCATGGCCGCCGGATACGGACTTGCGGTCTTGAGCAGGCCCGTTATGGCCGCGTCTTTATCTTGGCATGAGGTGCTGGCGGCAAGATTCATAGACCGCGCCGGCAAGGGTGTGAGAACTGCGCCACGGGACGCGATCATCTCTGAGTCAACGGAACCTGCCTATCTTGCCAGGGCATTCGGTCTCCACCGTTCGATGGACACCATGGGCGCAGTGGTTGGGCCTCTTGCAGCCTTTTCCATGCTTGGGCTTTTCCAGAACGACTACAGGCTTGTCTTCTGGGCCTCGATGATCCCAGGGGTTATCGCCGTGCTGCTAATCATCTTTTTTATCACGGAAATATCGAAGAAGGCGAGGTCGCCTGCCCACGAAAAGCCCCGTCTCATCCTGATGCGTTTCAACTGGAGATTCAGGCTCTTCATGGTGATTTCCGCCATATTCGCCCTTGGGAATTCGAGCGATGCATTCCTGATACTCAAGGCGGGGCAGATAGGGATCAGGCCCGCGCTTATCCCGATAGTCTATCTCACGTTCAACCTGATCTATTCCTTGTCAGCCATTCCAGCCGGCATGGCCGCTGACAGATTTGGGAAAAAACGGATAATCCTTTCCGGTTTTATCCTGTTTGCGTTCGTATATTATGGTTTTGCGGTTACGGGAGATACCCGCACGGTCTGGCTCCTGTTCGCGCTGTACGGTATATTTATGGGGCTTACGGAAGGGATACAGAAGGCATATCTTGCAACCATCATACCACAGGACTTCAAGGCCACTGCGTTCGGCGTGTACAATACCGTTGTGGGGCTTGCCATGCTCCCGGCAAGCATTATAGGGGGCTGGCTGTGGGATCACATCTCTCCATCAGCAACTTTCTATTTCGGTTCGGCTACGGCAGCCATATCGGCAGCGCTCTTTTTGGCCTTTATTCAGGCAGTAAAAGGCCGCAAAGCTGTTGATGCTTGAAAATGTTTTTTAAACTCAAATCATAAAATAAGGGAACTGTCGCTTTTCATGGTTATTACCCATTCCATATCCAGATTTACGATGTGCTGAATCTACCCCACCGACCGGGAAAAACGATCAGGACAATTGACACCGCTTTTTAGCCTTATAATTTTTTGGAACCTCTCTATAATTTTTTTTGCCTGCGCGTCTTGCCCTTGAACAAACCTTCTGATTTTTGCCTTTACTCCTTATCCCCTTGACTTATCAATGGGTTTGGTTTAAGTAACAGTCTTTCTTTTTATTTCTCCTTGCCCTGTGGGAGAATATAACAGGGCCATTTGTCCGAAAGGAGACAATCGTATGAAACAACAGCATTATGAGACCATGTACCTGCTGGGCTCAGATGTAAATGACGTTGACAGGAGCGCTTTGTCCGCCAAATTGCAGAAGCTGGTTACAGATGCAAACGGCAGCATTGTCGAGGTTAATCCGTGGCCGCTTCAGAGGCTTGCCTACAAGGTGAAGAAAAATACCCAAGGCTATTACACTGTGATTGAATATGGCGCGCCTGGCTCAGTCCTGGCAGAGATCACCCGTGAGTTGAGGCTTGACGACAGGGTGCTCAAGTTTATAAGCCTGAAAAAAGCTGACAAATTTGACTACGAAGCTGTTATGAAGTCCAGACAGGCAAAGAAGACAGAGACTGCTCCGGCAGCAGAAGATGAGACAAAGGAGGCAGAGGCAAATGAATAATACAAGGCCGCCACAGGACAATAAGTTTGTTCCAAGAAAAGGCAAAAGAGTCTTTATGCACAGAAAAGTATGCCGTTTCTGCGCTGACAAGAATCTACAGATAGATTTTAAGGATTCCAGGATGCTCAGGTCTTTTATCACGGAACGGGGCAAGATTCTTTCTGCCAGGATAACTGGCACATGCGCCAAGCATCAAAGATGTTTAACCGCAGCCATCAAGCAGGCCAGAAATATGGCGCTGTTGCCTGTGACCGCAGGGCATGCGCTGCTGGATTAAGTCAGTGATAAGGAGAGCATTGTGGAAATTATTTTAAGAGAAAGCATGAAAAAACTTGGCAAGGCAGGGGAGATTGTAAAGGTGGCGCCTGGTTACGCCAGAAATTACCTTTTGCCCAAAGGTTTGGTTATCATGGCTGATAAAAAAAATCTTGAGCAGCTTGAGCGTCAGCAAAAGTATATAATCGCAAAGGCTGCCAGGCTTAAAGAAGAACATGAGGCGCTGGCAACCCAGCTTCAGTCCCTTGACATCATTATCGCCAAGCGTGCTGGTGAGGAGTCAAGGCTCTATGGCGCTGTTACAAGCATGGATATTGCAGAGGCTATCGCTGCCAAAGGCTTTGAGGTGGATAAGAAAAAAATACAGTTATCCGATCCTATCAAGGCTATTGGAGAGTATCAGGTAACCTGCAGGCTTAGCGCAGACGTATCGTGTGAGGTTACAGTAAAGGTGGTTGCACAGGCTTGATTTTGACGTTTTTTGCTTAGCCATCGCATATAACGATTTTTTACGAGACCATCAGGCTTAAAGTCGGCTGACAAGTAAGCCATTTATGCATTTTTGATGTCAATACCAGCACAAGTTAATAAATCATTCAGGCAGCCCCCACAGGATATTGAAGCAGAAAGATGTATCCTTGGGGGCATTCTTATTGAAAACGGGGCACTTTTAAAGGTTGTGGATATGCTCACGCCTGACGATTTTTATAAGGATGCGCATCGGGTTGTCTATAGCGCAATGCTTGAGTTGTTTAACCGTTCAGAGCCCCAGGATCTGGTGACTGTCAAGGCGCGCCTTACGAGCAATGGTACGCTGGACACAGCCGGTGGCCTGAATTATTTGGTGGAGCTGGCAGGCATAATGCCGGTTGCGTCCAACATCACCCATTACGCCAGGATTGTCAGGGATAAATCTGTTCTCAGGCGTCTTATCCACGCATCTTCAGAGATAGCCTCGATCTGTTACGAAGAGGCCACTGAAATAGACGAAACCCTAAGTTTTGCCGAGTCATCTATATTTGAGATATCCCAGCTCAAGATACGCCAGGCGTTTTATCCGCTGAGCGGGGTGCTTAAAAAAAGCATTGACCGGGTTCAGTCTCTTTATGAGAAGAAGGAGCTGATAACAGGAGTCGGGTCGGGTTTCACAGACCTTGACCAGCTCACGGCAGGTTTTCAGCCATCTGACCTTATAATTATTGCAGGCAGGCCAAGCATGGGCAAAACAGCATTAGCTCTTAATATTGCCCAGTTTGCTGCTACTCAACGGGGTGTTCCTGCCGCAATTTTTTCCCTTGAAATGTCCAAAGAGCAGCTTGGCATGAGGATGCTTTGCGCAGAGGCAAAGGTGGATGCGCACAAGGTCAGGACCGGTTTTATTGACAGGGACGAATGGCCTAAGCTGATAATGGCTGCGGGTTCGCTCTCAGAGTCAAAGATATTTATTGACGATACACCTGCTATGACAGTGCTTGAGATGAGGGCAAAGGCCAGAAGGCTCAAGAGTGAGCAGGGGCTTGGTCTGGTGGTTGTGGACTATCTTCAGCTTATGAGAGGGGGGAGCGGGCGTGACAGTCGTGAACAGGAGATATCCGAGATATCACGGGGGCTCAAGGCAATGGCAAAGGAGCTTGATGTGCCGGTGCTTGCCCTTTCCCAGTTGAACCGCAAGGTTGAAGACAGGCCTAACAGGAGGCCTCAGATGTCAGATCTCAGGGAGTCAGGCGCGATTGAGCAGGATGCGGACGTCATCCTTTTTATTTACAGGGATGAGGTTTACAACAGGGCTGAAGACAATCCAAATAAGGGGGTTGCTGAAATTATCGTTGCAAAACAGCGAAATGGCCCGACCGGCACAGTCAGGCTGGCTTTTGTATCCCGGTTCTCTGCATTCGGCAACCTTTCAGTTGACTATGGGTCTGTATTGCCATCTGCCATCTGAATGATGAATGGGTTTGCCTCCTGTGAATATCCCAAAACGTCATATCAAAGAGCTTTTGCAGATTTTACAGGAGATACTTGGGCAGGCTGGGCTTATTTCAAAGGCAGCTATTGATCTTCCTGATGGGCGTTATGACAAAACGCTTTCAAATCTTTTAATTTATCTCGAACAGCTTTTTGTCTGGAATAAATCAGTCAATCTCACAGGCTTCAGAAGTCTGGAAGATATGGCCATCAAACATGTGGGCGACTCCGCCCTTCTCTTCAAACAATTGCCCGCAGACCAGCCCCTGACTATTCTGGACATAGGCACAGGCGCAGGGGTGCCAGGGTTGATTCTCAAGATCCTTGAGCCACTCAGGAATGGGCGCCTCAGGATCACCCTTGTGGATGCTGTCCGCAAGAAAATTTCATTTTTAAGATATATTATAGGCATTCTCGGGCTTGAAGGGATTGAGGCCCTGCATGTAAGGCTTGGGGGCAAGTCTGCGATTGAGCAAATTACCCCTATCTTCGATATAGTGACGAGTCAGGCTGTTGGCGAGCTCGCCCTGCTTTGGAGGCTTGGTTCACCTTTCATGGCAAATGGCGGTATTATGATAGCTATGAAAGGTGAAAAGGGCGAGGAAGAGGCTTCTTCATGGGTTGCGGATCTGAGTGAAAAAGAAAGACAAGGCATTGAAATCAGCCTCAGGCACGACTGCCTTCCTTTGGCGCAGGCTGACAGAACTTTTGTGTTTATCCGCACAGTCTCGCCGTAACTATCCAGCAGCCCTCCATCTGCTGTGTCAATCGGCCTGCTCATGTGCAGGTGGCATACTTTGCAGGCCTCTTTCTTGCATCTGGGGCGCTGCTGAATAGTTACAGTACGGTGGTTTGCGTTCGTTTTCAGCATTATACTGGATAGTTACGTTTCGCCTTGAACCAGTTAGGGGAATATTGCCCCTGACAATGCGGGGAATTTATTCCAGTGATCAGTTACTGTATTGAGCTGTCTATGTTTTTTGTTAATTAAAACAATGAGTTTATGTTTTAAGGCGTGATGGCATGATTTTAGCTTAGTGACAAAAAAATGAAATTTTAAAGAATACGAGGTGAATATGTCCGCAAAAATAATAAGTGGCAAGGAAGTGGCCGAGACCATTCGCAAGGAGTTGAAGGTCGAGGTTGATGAACTCAAGGAAAAATATGGGGTTACACCTGGGCTTGTGACTATTCTGGTCGGTGAGAATCCCGCTTCTGTTTCTTATGTCACAGCAAAGCAGAAGGCTGCCCACGAGCTTGGTTTTTATTCTATTCAGGATAATCAGCCTGCGGACATAGCCGAGGATGCGCTTCTTGCCCTGATTGAAAAATACAACAATAATCCTGCCATTCACGGCATTTTAGTGCAGCTTCCCCTTCCAAGGCATGTCAATGAGACCAAGGTGCTTTACGCTATCAATCCTGACAAGGATGTGGATGGGTTTCATCCTGTCAATGTGGGCAAAATGGTGATTGGCGAGCGTTGTTTTCTGCCCTGCACGCCTCACGGCATACTTGAATTGATCATCCGTTCTGGCGCTCAGACCAAGGGGGCTGAGGTTGTGGTGGTTGGCAGGAGCAACATTGTTGGAAAGCCTATGGTCAACCTCATGCTTCAGAAGAGGGCTGGCGGCGATGCCACTGTAACCGTCTGCCACACAAGCACTAAAAACATGGTTGAGCATACCAAGAGGGCGGATATTCTGATTGTGGCGGCAGGCAGGCCCAAGGTAATTACCGCGGATATGGTCAAGGACGGGGCTGTGGTGATAGATGTCGGTGTAAATCGCATTGGCAAGACCCCTGAGGGCAAGGCTATCCTTTGTGGAGATGTGGATTTTGACGCCATAAAAGAGAAGGCGTCCGCCATTACGCCTGTCCCTGGCGGAGTTGGGCCGATGACCATCACTATGCTTATGAAGAATACTGTGCAGGCTGCCAAGCAGGCTGCTGGTCTGTAGAGAAGTTTTTTTTAGGGGGTCCCAAAAAATAGAGGTTTTGTTCAAGGGCAAGGTTTTTGAGGTTGAAAAGCACAGCAGACTCCCTATATGTGAGCATTTTCAGCCTCAAAATAACACAGCCATGCCCTACGCCTTGCAATAAAAGGCAAGGCTTGGAAAGCTAAAGCTTGCGGGCAAAAGGGTAATTTTTGGAACCTCTCTTGAGAAATAGCGTTAGGGAAGTAAGCCTGTCAGGAGGCAATTTTAATTATGGATACATCAAAAAGATTTGGAAATAACGGAAATGGTGGTTGTCCGAGCATTCAGTGCGAGTCGAGCCGCAGTGTTTTATGCAGCGACTGTGCAAGCGGGGTCAGCACCGCAGCCCACAGGGTTGAAGGCCGCGCTACAGAGGCCTGTCTCTTTGGCAAGGGCGGCACATGCTGTCGGAACTGCAACATGGGGCCATGTCAGATCATCGAGGGCGTTGAGTCCATGAACGGTATATGCGGCGTGAATGCAGCGACAGTTTCAGCGAGAAATTTCGCCCGCATGGTGGCGGGCGGGTCTTCCGCCCACATGGATCATGGCCGTGGTGTGGTAGAGGCGTTTATTGCTACTGCAAAGGGCGAGACGCCTTATGAAATTAAAGATTACGTCAAGCTCAGGGAGACGGCTCAGAGGATCGGAATAGATCCTGCCGACAAGGACAGGAACGATCTCGCCATTGAGGTTGGTGAAAAGTTACAGGCTCAGTTCGGCCAGCAAAAGGGTTCGCTTTTGATGATGCACAGGGCGCCTGAGGCAAGAAAGGCTGTGTGGGACAAGCTTGACATCTGGCCAAGGGGTATTGACCGGGAGGTCACAGAGCTGATGCACAGAACTCACATGGGGGTGGATCAGCATCATGAGTCCCTGCTTTTTCAGTCTGCCCGCTGTTCTCTGGCAGACGGCTGGGGCGCTTCCATGATAGCAACTGAGCTTTCGGACATCATGTTTGGAACGCCTATGCCTGTGCGCACAAGGGTTGACATCGGTGTTTTGAAAAAAGACGAGGTAAATGTCACTGTACATGGCCATGAGCCTGTTCTGGCTGAAGCCCTTGCAATGGTTGTTAATTTGCCCGAGATTGTAGCTGCCGCCAAAAAAGTTGGGGCAAAGGGGGTGAATCTTGCGGGTGTCTGCTGCACAGGAAACGAGGTGTTGATGCGCAGAGGGATTCCGATTGCCGGCAGTTTTATACAGCAGGAAGTGGTGCTTGCCACAGGGGCTGTGGAGGCCATGGTGGTGGATGTGCAGTGTATCATGGCAGGTGTTTCACCCGTGGCAAAGCAGTTCCATACAGAATTGATCACCACCTCTAACAGGGCGAAAATCCCTGGGGCAACACATATTCAGTTCGATGAACACAGGGCGCTGGATGTGGCAAAAGAGATAGTGCTCAAGGCAATCTCGCATTTTCCAGAGCGCGGTAAATATTTTATTCCGAAACATCAGATGGATGTGGTGGCTGGATTCAGTCATGAAACGATTAATTATATGCTTGGAGGGCGTTTCAGGGGGTCTTACAGGCCATTAAATGACAATATAATGAACGGCAGGATTAAGGGTGTGGCCGCTATTGTAGGTTGCGACAACTACCGCGTGGCTGAAGAGGTGCATACGGAGCTTGCCAAGGAATTAATCGCAAATGATGTCCTGGTGGTGGTGACGGGCTGCGCCGCCACCGGTACAGGGCGCGCCGGACTCTTGAGTCCTGATGCCATCAGTCAGGCAGGTCCAGGGCTCAGGGAGGTGCTTGAGACAGTGGGCTGTCCGCCTGTGCTTCATATGGGCTCCTGTGTTGACAACAGCCGGATTCTCATTGCCCTTACTGAAATGGTAAAGACAGGCGGACTTGGCAATGACATCTCAGAACTGCCGGCTATCGGCTGCGCCCCTCAGTGGATGAGTGAAAAGGCCGTGTCCATCGGGCAGTATTTTGTTTCAAGCGGCGCCATGGTTATTTTTGGCCCTAATTTCCCTACAAGCGGCTCTAAGGTGATGACAGACTATTTATTCAAGGGTCTGTTGGATATTTATGGCGCTTGCTGGGATGTGGCGCAGGGCGCGAATGAATTTGCAAACAAAATGATAGATGCAATTTATAGGAAACGTCAGGGGCTTGGCATTGACAAACAGAAAGAGCGTGTGCTATTCGACATGGCGATGAGGCGCGAGCTTCAGACAGGACTGCATGGTGTTGGTTGTCATGGTCCTGTATAAGTAAGATTGTGAAATTGCTTGTTTTCAGAGTTTTCTGCAATAGATAGGAATGTAGCTGTTATTGAATTTAAGAGGTAGTTATGGCTGATAAGAGTGGTTCTGTATTGATCTTGGGTGGTGGTATAGCCGGCATACAGTCTGCGATGGATCTGGCCGAGCTTGGTTATTATGTCTATCTGGTGGAGAAAAAGGCATCCATCGGCGGCGTGATGGCAAAGCTTGACAAGACCTTTCCGACAAACGACTGCGCTATCTGAATACTCGCACCCAAGCTGGTGGAGGCCGGTCGGTCTCCGAATATTGAAATACTGACAAATGCAACACTGCATAGTGTTGAAGGAAAGCCTGGCGCTTTCAATGCGCTGGTTCATCAGGAGCCTCGTTATATTGATGAGGACAAGTGCACGGCATGCGGTATGTGCAAGATGTATTGCCCGCGGCCTGTGGCGGATTTCTATAATGAGAGCTTAGCTGTCATCCACGCTCCGCGTATTGATTACCCTCAGGCAATTCCATCTGCCTATTACATAGATCCAAAGGCGTGTCTGAGGGTAAACTATGAAACCTGTAATCTTTGCGCCCAGACCTGTACTGCAGGGGCTATAGATTTTTCCCAGAAGCCGAAAGATGTTGAGTTGAACGTAGGGGCAGTGATCCTTGCCCCTGGGTTCGGCAAGATTGACAATCAGGTGTTGTCTCGTTTCGGCTATGGCAGGTTTCCTGACGTTGTCACAAGCTATGAGATCGAGAGGCTCACATGTGCTTCAGGGCCTTCCGAAGGCCATGTGATCAGGCTCTCCGATGGCAGGGCGCCAAAAAAGATTGCATTTCTTCAGTGCGTTGGTTCAAGGGATGAGACTTGTGGAAATGGTTATTGCTCTTCTGTTTGCTGCATGTATGCCTTTAAGGAGGCAGCCATTATCAAGGAGCATGAGCCTGAGGTTGACATCACGTTTTTCTTTATGGATGTGCGCACTCAGGGCAAGGGCTTTGACGAGGCGCGCAAAAGGGCTGAATCCAAATATAGTTTCAGGGTGGTGCGCGCAAGGGTGCCGAGGGTTGAACAGGTTGACGGCAAGCTTGGGCTTGTGTGGGTTGATGAAGAAGGCACAAGCAGAAACGAGCTTTTTGACATGGTGGTGCTGTCTGTCGGCCTTGAAGCCCCTGAGGATGCGCATATTATTTCAGCGGCGGCAGGGTGTGAGCTGAATCATTATGAATTTGCGAAAACAAGCGTACAGAACCCGCTTACAACAACACGTCCCGGTATTTTTACGGCCGGGGCGTTTCAGGGGCCTAAGGATGTGCCTGAAAGTGTAACCCAGGCTTCTGGCGTGGCAGCCCTTGCATCTGAGCTCCTGGCGGACGCAAGGGGCACGCGGACTGTGACCCTGACATATCCTGAAGAGGACAGGACGCTTTTGGAAGAAGAGCCTCGAATAGGGGTGTTTGTCTGCCATTGCGGTGTCAACATCGCTGGCGTGGTGGATGTGAAGGCTGTGCGCGACTATGCTGCAACCCTTCCAAATGTGGTTCTGTATGATGATGTGCTTTATTCCTGTTCCCAGGATGCGCTTAAAGGCATTGCCCAGAAGATAAAGAACAACAGGCTTAACAGGGTGGTGATAGCAGCCTGTTCACCGAGAACTCATGAGCCACTTTTTCAGGATACATTAAAGAGTGTCGGTGTGAACCCTGCTCTGTTTGAGATGGCAAATGTCAGGGATCAATGCGCATGGGTGCATGCCCATGAGCCTGAGGCAGCCACTCAGAAATCCAAAGACCTTGTGAGAATGGCTGTTGCAAAAGCGAGGCTGTTGACACCTTTAGAGAGTCAGACCGTTGGCGTGAATCCCAGGGCATTGGTGATAGGCGGCGGCGGCGCAGGCATGACAGCGGCGCTTTCTGTTGCAGAGCAAGGGTATGAATGTCTTATAGTGGAAAAAAATGACGTTCTTGGCGGGAATCTTGCCAGACTTAAATGGACGGCTGACGGTCAGGATGCGCCGAGGATACTCAAGGAGATGATAGACAGGGTCAGGAAGCACCCAAAGATCAAGGTGCTTTTAGGCGCCAAACTTGAGTCTGTTTCAGGTTACGTTGGTAATTTTGTGTCAACGGTCAAGGTCAAGGAGAAGGTTCAGACGATAGAGCATGGTGTGATCCTGGTGGCCACTGGCGCAAAAGAGTACCGGCCCAAATCATACCTTTATGGTGAAAATGACAGGGTGATGACCCAGCTTGAGCTGGAAGAGAGGCTTGCAAAAGGCAAGACTTCGCTTAAAAATATCTCGAATGTGGTCATGATTCAGTGCGTTGGGAGCCGCGGGGATGACATGCAGCATTGCAGCAGATTGTGCTGTACGCAGGCTGTCAGAAATGCCCTGAAGGTAAAGGAGCTGAAGCCTGATGCGAATGTATTTGTGCTTTACAGGGACATGCGCACCTATGGTTTTCATGAAGACCTTTACAGCGCGGCAAGAAGGAAAGGAATCAATTTTATCAGATACGACCTTGAAAACAGGCCTGAGGTGCTTAAAAACAAGGCATCAGGGTTGACGGTCAGGTTTTTTGACAAGCTGCTTGGTGATACGCTTGATCTGGATGCAGACCTGGCTGTTTTATCGGTTGGCGTAGAGCCGACGGATAATACAGGGCTTTCAAAGCTTTTGAAGGCCCCACTTACCCAGGATGGATTTTTCCTTGAGGCCCATGCCAAGCTCAGACCTGTAGAGGTTGCAGTGGATGGCATTTACCTCTGCGGCCTTGCACATGGCCCCAAGAGTCTCGATGAGACAGTGGCTCAGGCAAAGGCTGCCGCTGCAAAGGCGGTTATCCCTCTTGCCAAAGGCAGGGTGAGTGTCACGCCCCTTGTGTCACATGTAGATCAGGGAGTCTGTATTGGCTGTGGTCTTTGTGAAAGCCTTTGTCCTTACAAGGCGATTGAACTTGTGAAGGTGGACAAGCGCAAAAAGGCGCAGACTATTACTGCTTCCTGCAAGGGCTGCGGCATCTGCGCCTCGCACTGTCCTACCCTTGCAATCAGCATGGGAGGCTTTACTGACGAGGCGATATTCGCCCAGATACATGCCTTTGCTCAACAAGAACAAGAGGTGCGATAGATGTCTCAGACAAATGAAATGTCTAATGATATAAAAGGGTTTGATCCAAAGATACTTGGTTTTTTCTGCCACTGGTGCTGTTATGCGGCGGCTGACTCAGCAGGTGTGGCTCGCTATCAATATCCTCCAAACATCAGAACTATCAGGGTGATGTGCACAGGCAGGCTGGATTTCAGGTTTGTGCTGGAGGCATTTAGGTGTGGTGTGGACGGGGTGTTTACAGGCGGATGACACCTTGGCGAATGTCATTACCAGTCTGGTAATTACGAGGCGATGTTGATGGCGGAGACATGCAGGCAGGTACTGAAGGACTGCGGTGTGTCGCCTGAAAGGCTTTCCCTTAAATGGGCTTCCGCTTCTGAAGGTCCAAGGTATGTGCAGATGGTCACAGAGTATGTGAGGCATATAAAGACTCTTGGTTCTCTTGGTTCCGCTGAAGGCGAGGCAGGTCAGGATGCGCTTACCCGTCTTGATGCAGCAGGCGCTGCCTCTGCTGTGTCCAAGATCCGAACTGCCTATGGCAACATGGCGAAGAAGTTCCATGAGGCCAATAATCCTGATGCATACACCCCTGAGGCTATGGAGACAGCAGTCAGGGAAAAGGTAATGCCTGGTTTCAGGGAAGAGAGGCTTGGCCAGGAGGTCTTGATGAGACTTGGCGCTGAAGGGATTGCTGGCTCTCTGTTATGCGGTCTGCTTGGGGCGAAAGAGGACGAGTTTGAAAAGGTCATGACAGGGCTTGTAAAAAAAGGCAAGGTTAAGGCTGAAGGCGAGATATTTAAGCCTGCATAACTGCGTTGAAGTTTATGCGGTTTCAAGGCTTAATTGGGGAAAAGATGCAGATATCCAATATAAACAAAGCGTTTTTAGATGAACTGGCGGGTCTTAATGGCTGTTCCACTTTTTCCATGTGTTATGGTTGCGGTTCCTGCAGCAGCGTATGTCCGGTTGAAAAGGTGGTGCCCGAGTTTGATCCGCGAAAGATCGTACACATGGTGGGATTGGGCCTTGGGGAAAAACTTGTGGAAAGTGATGTGATCTGGGCTTGTTCACAGTGCCAGAGTTGCATTCCCGTGTGTCCTCAGGGCGTAAGATGCGCTGATGTGATCAAGGGACTCAGGCAGGAGGCCTCCCTGAAGGGTTTGGCTGACAGTGACAGGCTGTTTTCCTTAGGGATGTATGCCAGGGTGGATGCCTCCAAATGCGTAGCCTGTCTGACATGTGTAAGGTTGTGTCCGTTTGAGGTCCCTGTCGTTACTAATGAGGGCGCAGCCTACATTGATCCTGAAAAATGTCAGGCATGTGGCGTTTGTGTGCTGGAGTGTCCTGCTCAGGCAATAGTCCTGCCGTTGTCTTTTGAAAGCAGGGCATTGAAGGCTGCTGGCACAGGTTGTCCTGCTTGTAAGGCAGGCGAAAGCCCAGATGCAAGGAGTTTGTGCAATGCCTGATAAGAAGAAAACAGCAACTGTAAAGGGGTTTTGCTGCAACTACACAGCGAGGCTTTCAGGGGATGTCCTGTTGGAGATCGGGATTGCCCCTGATGATCTGCAGATTGAGAGGCTTGCCTGCACTGGCAGGCTTGAGGTTACGGCTGTGCTTGACGCCTTCAGTCAGGGCGCTGAGGCCGTGTTTGTGGCAGGATGCAGGCATGGGAGCTGTCATAACGTAAGCGGCAGCAAGCGGGCGGCAAAGCGTGTCATTGAGATCAAAAAAACGCTTCAGGAGCTTGGAATTGAGCCGGAACGGGTTGAAATGTTTTTGGTGCCACGGGGTGAAAGTGAGCCTGTAGTTGCTGCCTATAAAGAGATGGCTGGCAGGATTGACAGGTTTGGGCGTTTTCATAAGGAATAACGGAAGTTAAGTAACTATCCAGTATAATGCCGAAAACGAATGAAAACCACCGTTGACGTTTTTTGTTTAGCTATCGCATTTGACGACTTTTTACGAGAATATCAATTTTTGGTGAGATATCTATGATTATTGCAGAGCGGAAACCGCTTTCAGAGATATTGGGCATGATCCAAGGGATGCACCGCATCTTAGTGCTGGGCTGTCGCGGCTGTGTGGCGGTCTGTTCATCCGGCGGTGACAAGGAGGTTGCTGTTTTGGCCTCTGCCCTCAGGCTTGGGGCAGTAAAGGCCGGGTCGGATATGTCGTTTGGCGTACAGACCCTTGTGCGTCAGTGCGATCCCGAATATCTGGCGCCCCTTGCAGAGATGGCAAAGGGATATGATGCTGTCATCTCCACTGCCTGTGGGGTGGGGGTGAATTTTATCGCAGACAGATGCCCAGGAGTCAGGGTGCTGCCAGGGCTTAACACAACCTTTTACGGGGCGAATCTTTCAAGCGGCGAGTGGCGCGAGATGTGCGCTGGTTGCGGCTCTTGTGTGCTGCATCTTACAGGTGGTCTTTGTCCTGTGGCTCGTTGCGCCAAGGGGTTGTCGAACGGTCCCTGTGGCGGTTCTGTCGGCGGAAGATGTGAGATTAATCCAGAGACTGCATGCGTATGGCACAGGATACACGATAAACTCACAGACCTCGGAGAGGCCGACAGGCTTATGGATATCATGCCTATTAAGGACTGGCGTACAGCCGGTCATGGCGGGCCTCGTAAAAGGATCAGAGAGGAGCTTTTGCCATGATAAAAGCCGGAAGCAATCTTGAAAATATACTGACAAACGGACAGTTTGCCGTAACAGGCGAGCTCGGTCCTCCAAAAAGTGGAAATTACGACGTAGTCAGGGAAAAGGCGCGGATTTTAAAGGGGTATGTGGACGCAGCCAACATTACTGACTGCCAGACTGCCATTGTGCGCATGTCAAGCCTGACAGCAGGGCTTATTGCCATGTCAGAGGGTGTTGAGCCTGTAATGCAGATGACCTGCCGGGACAGAAACCGTATTGCAATCCAGGCTGAGGTGCTTGGGGCAAGTGCCCTTGGCATCAAAAATCTTCTCTGTCTTACAGGTGACCACCAGAAGTTTGGGAATCACCCTCAGTCAAAGGGTGTCTTTGACATGGACTCTATCCAGCTTCTTGGCATGATAAGGCAGATGAGGGATGAAAAACGTTTTCAGTGCGGTGAAGAGATAAAAGAGGCTGAGCCGAGGTTGTTTCTTGGGGCTGCTGCAAATCCATTTGCCGACCCGTTTGAGTATCGTCCTAAAAGACTTGCCAAAAAGGTGTCGGCTGGTGCGAGTTTTGTTCAGACCCAGATTATCTACAATGTGGAGAAGTTTAAAAAATTTATGGAGATGGTTTGTGACCTTGGACTTCATGAAAAGGTCTATATCCTTGCAGGAGTCACTCCCCCAAAATCCCTGGGCATGGCGCGTTACATGAAAAATAACGTGCCTGGGCTTGATGTTACGGATGATATCATCAAGAGGCTTCAGGGCGCAAAGGATCAGAAGGAAGAAGGGATAAATATCGCTGTTGACATCATTAATCAGGTGCGTGAGATAAAAGGCGTGCATGGTGTTCATGTCATGGCCATTGAGTGGGAGCAGGCCGTGCCTGAGATCGTAAAACGGGCAGGGCTTGACAAGCGTCCTGAGATGAAGGGGTTTGAGCCAAGGCTTGGCGCCAGGGCTGAGATTGAAGATGCTGTAAAAAAAGCGGAACAGGAAAGCGGCAGGCTTGCGCCTGAGATAGACAGGTTGAAAAATGAAGTGACCGCCGCAAATGCCATTGCTGTAAAAGAGCAGGACAGGGTCAGTGGGTTGAGCGCTGAAGTTGAGCGGCTTAAAAAAGAGGTGCGCGATACCCAGCTTTCCATGGAACAGAAGGAAAAAGAGGTTTCAAGGCTCAGAGCAGAGTTGTCTCAGGCAATGTCCGAACTTGAAGCAGTCAAAGCGCAGGCAGCCTCGGGGCAGAGTATCTTTGTCCAGGAACAGGATGCCTGTGAGACAGATTTTATTTTTGATCCGTCAGGAGGAGATATGACAGCAAGGGATCAGGTTATCCTTAACTCCCTCACTTTGGGCTTGGAGTCTTTGAGAAAGGCCCTTGGCCTGAATGAAGATCAGTTTGAGGCTATCAAGAGATTTATGGAGGCCCAGTTCGTGATTTCGACTGGAGGTCGTCAGTCGCCTGCAGTTTCAGCAGCGCCTGTCACAACTGCAAAGGCTGTGGAGTCAAAGCCTGTGAGGGTTATTGACACTAAGCCTGCACAATCAGAAGTTGTGGCAGATGTTGTGGCTCCTTCTATTCAATCGCAGGAAGACCTGCTGCGCAAGGAAGTGGTCAATCTGATTGCCAAGGCCAATGTGGCAATGCACAAAAAAGATTACGAAACTGCCCTCAAGACCTTTGAATCTGCCCTTGCCATTGATGCCTCTGATGTAAAGGCTCAGGAGGGGGCAAAGAAAGCCCGTAATGCTATGGGCACAGTTGCTCAGCCGGCAGTTTCAAGCTTTGCTCTGCCTGCACGGCCTGACGAGATAACGCCTGAGCAGTGGAGCTTCAAGTGGCTGGTGCGCTATGTCGCCCAAGGGAATGTGGCCTTGTCTGCTGGAGACAAGTCTCGGGCTGTTGAGGCCTTCAGGAAGGCGCTTGCCATTGACAGTAAGGATGAAAAGGCGGTTGCAGGCCTTAAGAATGCTGAAGCCATGCAAGAGGGCGCTATCAGCCCAAAATCTGAGATGTCAGTGGCTATTCAACCTGAAGCCGTTGCTCCAAAGTCAGAGCCTGTCCTGGCAGCAGTCAGGTCTGAGGTGCAGCCTGAGGTCAAGGCCAAGCCTGCCATGTCGGCTGTTGAGGCAAAACCCGTGGCAGTGACATCCGTTGCAGCGCCGGTTTCAGCAGGAGACTTTGAGTTTGCACGCGAAGCTAAAAGCCTGACTGAAAGAGCAGGGGCTATGCCTGCCAACCTCTTTATTGAGAGGTGTTCTGGTTCCATTAAGCCTGTAACGATTGGAGATGGGGATAAGGCTGTGACAGTGGGGGGAATGAACACCCTGCCGTTTCATCTGTTTGAGGGCGAAATGGCCAATGCCCCCCGCATTGCCCTGGATGTCCTGGATGTTGCGCCTGAAGACTGGCCGGATTCGCTCGCCAGGCATTATTCTGACGTGATAGGGGACCCTGTCAAGTGGGCCCAAAAGAGTGTGAATGAGTACAGCGCAGAGGCGATCTGTTTTTCAATGGTCAGCGCGGATCCGAACGGTTTGAACAGGCCTGCCAAAGACGTGGCTGCTGTTGCAAAGGCAGTAGTGGATGCGGTGGATGTCCCTGTGATTGTCTGGGGCTGTGGCAATGCGGAGAAGGATACTGAGCTGTTGAGAGAGCTGACTGGCCTTACAGGCAACAAAAAAGTATGTATTGCACCATTGACTGACGCAAACTACAGGGGTCTTGGCGCTACTGCCATGGCGCTTCAGATACCTGTGGTTGCCGCGACTCCGATAGATGTCAATCTGGCCAAACAGTTGAATATTCTGCTTGAAAATCTTGGCGTGTCTTTAAGCAGCATATTGATGGATACTTCCATCGGCGCTGTGGGATACGGGCTTGAATACACCTATTCAGTAATGGAGCGAATACGTCTTGCAGCCCTTACCCAGCAGGATGAGAAGCTTTCAGTGCCGTTTATCTGCAATCTCGGCAGAGAGGTTTGGAAGACCAAGGAGACAAAGCAGCCTTCAAGCGAGCTTCTGGGGGATCAGGAGAGGCGCGGAATAATGATGGAGGCTGTAACTGCCGCAAGCCTTATGCTTGCCGGTGGTGAATTGATGATTATGAGGCATCCGCAGGCAGTCAGGCTTGCCAAGGCATTCATTCAAGGTTTGATGTAAAGGAGTAGTAACGATGTCCAAGATAATTTGTTCTGCCGCAATTAGAGGCGCACACAAGATAGTTGACATGGCTGAGGAGCGTTTTGAGGCTGCCTTGAAGAAATATGGGCCTGAACAGGCTGTGGCGTTTCCGAATACCGCCTATTACCTGCCGATTATCTACAGCATACTCGGTGCGCCTGTGAAACAGCTTGGGGATATGAAGGACATATTTCAGGAGTGCAGAAGGCTTCTTCCTCCTCATGTCACAGACAGGAATTGGCTTCCATACCTTGCCCCTGCCTTGGATGCGGGCATGGCTACTTTCTTTGCAGAAGAGATGTTTGAAGCCATCAGATACATAGAAGACCCTGATTTTTACACCAAGACAGAGGACCCGCCTGAGGGGAAGATATGGCTTGGCGCTGCTGATGACGTGATCTTCAGAAAGCGCGGAGTTGAGTTCGTTGACGGCACTGCCCCCGGGTTTGCAGCCATTTTAGGCACACCCGCCGACCCTGAGATGGCGGCCAAGATTGCCATTGAGCTTCAGGAGAAAAATCTTTACATCTTCATGCATGAGCAGACAAACGGCCTGAACATGCCCGAGCAGCTTATGAAGCAGAAGGTGCAGCTCGGCTGGTCAACCCGTCTTGTCTCATTTGGACCTACCTATACGTCTGCTGTGTTTGCCATAGGTTTTGCCTGTCGTGTTGCTATGGCATTCGGAGGCATAAAGCCAGGGGATTACAAAGGCAATCTTATCTATAACAAAGACAGAACATTTGCGTTTGTCATGGCGTTTGGTCCTGTTTCAGATGAGTGGTATGCCAATGCTGCTGGGGCGATCAACTGGGGCTTCCCAACTATTTCTGACTGGGATATTCCGCAGGTGCTTCCAACAGGTATCTGCACATACGAGCATGTTGTAAGTCAGGTGCCTCATGAGGAGATTGTGCAGCGAGCTATTGAGGTGCGTGGGCTTAAGGTGTCTGTCACTAAGATTGACATCCCAATGTCTTATGGTCCGGCATTTGAGGGTGAGAGGATCAGGAAAGACGACCTTTATATGGAGTGTGGCGGTGGTCGCACTATGGCAGTTGAGCTTTTGGTTTCAAAGGATATGGATGAGGTACAGGATGGGCTTGTGATCGTTGAAGGTCCTGAGACAACAGATTGTAAGTTGGGTGCGAAGCTACCTCTTGCCATACTTGTGGAGGTGGCAGGACGCGGTATGCAGTCTGACTTTGAGCCGATACTTGAGCGTCAGTTCCACCACCTTATCAACTACATTCAGGGCATTATGCATGTCGGTCAGCGAAATATTATGTGGGTCAGAATCGGCAAGCAGGCGATTGAAAAAGGTTTCAAGTTTGAGCATATCGGCAGGGTGTTGCATGGCAAGCTCCATCAGGAGTTTGGGGCGATTGTGGACAAGGTGCAGGTCAAAATATACACGATCCAAGAAAAAGTTCAGGAGGTTATGAACCTTGCAAAGGGTGTTTATGCCGCCCGCGACGAGCGTCTTGGCGCTATGACTGATGATACTGAGGATACGTTCTACTCATGCACACTGTGTCAGTCTTTTGCCCCAAGCCACGTCTGTGTCATCTCCCCTGAGCGAATTGGCATGTGTGGCGCTTACAACTGGTTAGATGGCAAGGCTTCTTATGAGATCAACCCGACAGGACCAAATCAGCCGATTCAGAAGGGTAATGTAGTTGACCCTGTGACAGGTCAATACGAGGGCATCAATGCCTATGCCATGAAGGCGTCTCGTGGCAAGGTGGAGAGGGTTAGCCTTTATAGTCTCATGGTGGATCCTATGACTGCATGTGGCTGTTTTGAGTGTATTGTAACGCTTCTGCCTATGTGCAATGGCGTTATGATAGTCAACCGCGACTACATGGGCATGACCCCAAGCGGCATGAAGTTTACGACCCTTGCAGGCATGGCTGGTGGCGGAAACGTGACGCCTGGCATGATGGGCGTGTCAAAGCACTACATTGGCAGCCGGAAATTTTTAAAGGCTGAAGGCGGCCTGAAGCGTCTCGTATGGCTGCCGAAGATGCTCAAGGAAGAATTGAGAGAGAAACTTGCTGTCAGGGCTGAGGAAGAAGGGGTCGCCAACATGCTGGACATGATTGCAGATGAGGATGTTGGCACTACAGAGGATGTAGTTCTTGCGTTTTTGCAGGAAAAGGGACATCCTGCCCTTAATATGGAGTCTGTGGTTTAGCCACGGCAGGTTAATGACAGGAAGGTTCAAGAAATGGCCCTTTTGTCCAATGGATAAAATTTCTAATTTTTGGAACCTCCCGGACAGATAAATGACAACTGGTTACTGATAAAAGAGGTAAAAATATGGCGCTTACTGGAATTCAGATAATGAAGATGCTTCCCAAGAAAAACTGTGGGGAGTGTCAGGTACCCACCTGTCTGGCTTTTGCCATGAAGGTTGCGGCAGGTCAGACTGAGATAGGTCTTTGCCCTTACGTATCAGAGGAGGTTAAGGCGCAGGTGAGTGAGGCGTCGGCTCCTCCCATCCGCACTATATCTTTTGGCGGAGGGTTTAAAATGGGTGGAGAGACCTGTCTGTACAGGCATGAAAGGCGGTTTGAAAACCCTACCGGTATTGCCGTACTTGTGAGGACAGATATGTCCGATGATGCCATAGGAGGCAGGCTTGCCCGTTTCAATTCCCTCCGGTATGAACGTGTAGGGCTGATACTTAAGGCGGATCTGATTGCTGTTCAGGATGCAGGACAGGGCGAGGCGGCATTTACCTCATTGGTGAAAAGGGTGCGTGACAATTGCCCTGATGCTGGCATTATTGTTATGAGCATGGATATTGCTGCGGTCAGCGCCGGAGCAAAGGTCTGTGGTGATTACAAGCCTCTGTTGTATGCAGCCACTCTATCTAATGCCGAGGCAATGGCTGGGCTTGCCAAAGAGCTTGGATGTCCTCTTGCAGTCAAGGGAGAAACCCTTGGCGAGGCGGCCTCAATAGTGGAAAAATTGCAGGCAGGTGGTCTGAAGGATATGGT
This sequence comes from Desulfobulbus propionicus, assembly GCA_020722285.1. Classification (GTDB taxonomy): domain Bacteria; phylum Desulfobacterota; class Dissulfuribacteria; order Dissulfuribacterales; family DYLC01; genus DYLC01. Next base: position 20,447 of record DYLC01000004.1, read on the forward strand.
GATAGATTCTGGAGCGCGTACTCTCAGGGCGTCGCTGGAGGATCAGATTGCCATGCGCAGGGCTGCCATCAAGCATAAATACAAGCCGGTAGGCTTTCCAAGCATAGTGCCTGTATGTGAGATGGCGAATGATCTGATGCTTGAATCTCTTATAGCCACATCCATGATAGCCAAGTACGCCGGTATAATTATTTTGTCTGATCTGCAGGGTGACACCCTGTTTCCTCTGTTGCTTGAGCGTTTGAATATTTTTACTGATCCTCAAAGGCCGATGGTGGTGCAGGAGGATGTATATCCGATAAACGGTCCTCAGTCAGAGTCTCCAGTGATTATCACATGCAATTTTTCTCTGACATATTTTATTGTTTCAGGTGAAGTAGAGGGCAGCAAGGTGCCTTCCTGGCTCCTTATCAAGGATACGGAGGGGTTGTCTGTGTTGACTGCATGGGCTGCCGGGAAGTTTGGGGCGGATTCTATCAGTGGTTTTGTCAAGAAGTCTGGCATTACAGACAAGGTAAAACATCGCAATCTGATTATCCCCGGTTATCTCGCCTCCATCAAGGGGGAGCTTGAGGAAGAGTTGTCTGACTGGAAGATCATGGTAGGCCCAAGGGAAGCAAGCCATCTGCCGTCATACCTAAGAGATTGGAGACCTAATTAGGAGGAAGCATGTACGTACAATGTATAGCTGAAAGCATAAATATAATGGGGGCGCGCACTGGAAAGGCAATGAAGGCCAGAGATCCAGGGCCTATCCAGCAGATGGCCAATGAAGAGGCGGCAAATGGCGGAGATTTTCTGGATCTTAACATCGGTCCTTCCAAAAAGGACGGCACTAACCTTATGCCGTGGATTGTCAGGACAGTTCAGGAGGTCACTGATTGCCCATTAAGTCTTGACACGACCAATGCTGACGCCCTTATCGCCGGGATCAAGGCCTGCAAAAATTCTGAGCGGAATTTGATGAATTCCATCTCCTTGCAACCTGAGCGTATGAAAAAGCTCATACCTGTGGCGGCTGAAGCAGGTTGTTATGTGATTGCGCTTTTGTGGGGCGTGGAGGGCATGCCAAGGGATTCCAACGAACGCGCTGCAATGACAGTTGATCTGGTGGCTGCTCTTAATGAGGCTGGTATTCCCAATGAGAAGATATTGGTCGATCCCATCGCCACTCCGATTACCCTTGGTTCACAACAGGTGATGAGCGGTCTGGATTTTATGGTCATGCTTTCGGAGATAGCGCCAGGATCCAAGTCCACTGTTGGCCTTTCAAATGTCTCAAACGGCGTTGCGACGGAAAAGAGGCATTATCTGAACAGGGCGTATCTTGCGATGCTCATGAAGGGCGGGATATGGTCTGCCATCGTAGATGCCTATGACGAGGAGCTTATCAAGCTGGCCCATGGCGAACTGCCAAACCTTGTAAAGGTTGTTCATGATATTATGGATGACAATGAGCCGAATCCAAAAGACCTGACACCAAAGGAGCTTGAGTATTACAAAACCACAAGGGTTTTGATGGGTAAGACTATCTTTTCTGAATCCTGGCTGGAGCTGTAATGGAAGATGTGATTCATCTCACCATTGACGGAAAGGAGTTGGCTGTAAATTCCGGGCAGACAATCCTGGATGTTGCGCAGGCAAACGGGATCAACATCCCTACATTATGTCATTTGGAGGGAAGCGACAAGGACGCTGCACGTCCTTGTCTTCTCTGTATGGTTGAAGTGGAGGGTGATGGCCGCCAGCGTGCATGCAAGGCTGAGGTTCGTGATGGCATGGTGGTTGTCACTAAGAACAAGGAGCTTGAGGCGTATCGAAAAGAAAGGCTTCAAGCCCTTGCCAAGACCCACTATGGTGACTGTCGCGCGCCCTGTAATCTGACATGTCCAGGCGGGATAAATGTCCAGGGTTATGTCAATCTTGTGGCCCAGGGTGAGTATGAAGCAGCTTTAAGGCTTATTAAGGAGAAAAACCCCTTGCCTGTGTCTGTGGGAAGGGTGTGTCCACGTTTCTGCGAGACCAGATGCAGAAGAGTTCTGGTGGATGAACCGATTGCAATCAATCACCTGAAGAGATTTGTGGCGGATTACTGCCATGAACATGGTTTCAGAGACAGCCTTCCATCGGTTTTCAGCGGTAAAAAAGTGGCTGTGATCGGAGGGGGGCCTGCTGGTCTTTCCTGTGCGTATTACAGCAGAAAGTTCGGGCATGATGTTACGATTTTTGAAGCCGAGGACAGGCTTGGTGGTGCGCTGAGGCACTGGATACCTGCCTACAAACTCCCTAAAAAGCCTCTTGAAAAAGAGATACAGGGCATTTTGAACCTGGGTGTGCATGTTCACACAAAGAAACGCTGGGGTGACGATTTTACCCTTGAGTCTCTAAAATCTCAGGGTTTTGAGGCAGTTTTTATTGCCACAGGGTTGAGCCGTCAGAAAACGCTGGAAATTGAAGGTGCAGAGTATGCGGTTGACGGTCTGCATTTTTTAAAAGATGTAAATGAAGGCAGAGCAAATCTTAATGTGAAGCCTGGCAAGGCTGCAAAGGCGCTTGTGATAGGAGGAGGCGACATAGCAGTGGATGCCGCCAGAAGCGCCAAACGTCTTGGCGCTGCGTCTGTGACAGTGATCTATCCACGTTCCAGGGTGGAGATGAGCGCCCAGCAGAGGGATATAGTTGAAGCGGAGAAAGAAGGCGTGCAATTTCTTTTGATGGCAATGCCGCTGCGGATAGTCAAAGAAGAGGAAGGCTGCAAGGTTGAGATGGCGCGTACAATTTTGAGCGAGCCGGATGAGAAGGGCATACGTCAGCCTGTTGCCATGCCAGGTTCGAGGCTGTTCTGGAATGGCCATGTCATTATCTCTGCTTTAGGTCAGGAGGGTGATGACGCCTTCAGGAGCTATGGGCAGATAGAGGCCTCCATTGCTCTGACCTCAAAAAAAACTATCAAATCCAATCCTTCCACCATGGCCACAAACATGCCAGGGATATTCGCAGGAGGTGATGCCGCCAGCGGTTCCCGTTCTGTGATTCAGGCTGTGTCTTCAGGCCGGCGCGCTGCCGAGGCTATTGAAGAGTTTTTGAAGTCAGAAAAGATTTTTGAGGCAGAGGCGCGGTTTAATTTTTCCAAGGGCAAACGTTTTGATGACGTGGATGTCCATAATTTTGATGGTTATTCCATTCAGTTGAGCGGTCTTATGCCTGTAAGGCCAGCAGATCGTCGAAATCGCGATTTTGACGAGGTTGAGCTGGGATTTTCTGAGGAGATGGCCAGGCGAGAGGCGGAGAGGTGCCTTAAGTGCGGGTGCGGTGGGCTTTCCAAATGCACTTACAGGGAGCTTTCTGTTGAGTACAAGGTGGATGCAGGTGTCTCGCCGGAACGGCTTAAATATCCCATAGACAAGTCCCATCCATTCATTGTTGTGGACCCAAACAAGTGTATTGGCTGCGCCCGGTGTGAGAGAAGCTGCCGTTATGACGCTTTCGAACTCCACATTGAGACAGAGCCATCAGACCATAGTATCTCAGATGTTTCAATAAAGCTTAATAAACGATGTGTCTCATGCGGAGCCTGCGTGGATGCCTGCCCTACAGGCGCGCTTTCCAAGCGCTCTCTTGCAGTACCGTGTTTTCCAAAAGAGGTGAAGACTGTCTCAAGCGTCTGCACATATTGCGCTACTGGTTGCAGTCTGGATCTCGTGGTGTCGAATGGTTCCTTGCAGGAGGTCAGGGCGAAGAAAGAAAATGCCCCAAACTATGGTGAGTTGTGTGTAAAGGGCCGGTTTGGATATACCTTTTACAGGCATACTGAGCGGCTGTCGCTGCCGCTCGTTCGTGACTCCATTGACGAGCCGTTCAGGGAGGTGATCTGGGATGAGGCGATCAGGCTTGTGGCAACAAAGTTTGGGGCGATTAAGGCAGCCTTCGGACCAGATGCCATCGGCGTTCTCTCTTCGTCAAGATGCACTAATGAAGAGAATTATCTTATTCAAAAATTTGCAAGGGGGGTGATTGGCACAAACAGCGTTGATAATTGTGCCAGGGTCTGACACGCTCCATCTGTCAGTGGTCTGCTGGCAACACTGGGAAGCGGCGCAGCAACAACCCCTTTTGAACAGATACCAGGAACTGATCTTCTGTTGATATGTGGTTCAAACACCACAGAGGCGCATCCAATCGTTGGGTTAAAGGTCAAGGAGGCCGCCAGAAGAGGCGCAAAGCTGATCGTGATAGACCCGAGAGGCACAGATGTGGCCAGACTTGCAGAGGCGACAGGCGGGATGTGGATCAGGCTCAGGCCAGGGACAAATATCCTGCTGTTGAATGCGATGTTGAACGTGATCTTCAGTGAAGGGCTTGATGCAAAGGCGTTCATAGAAGAACGCACAGAAAATGTTGATGCTATCAGGGAGCATGTGGCAGATTATCCACCGGAAAAGGTGGCAGATGCCATTGGCATTCCTGCAGAACGCATTCGTGAGGCCGCAAGGCAGTATGCCCAGGCTGAAAACGCCTTGATCCTTTACGGGCTTGGCGTTGTAGAGCACAAAGGCGGCACTGCCGGCGTGATGGCCCTTGCCAACCTCTGCCTTGCTACAGGGCATGTTGGCCGTCCATTTAACGGGATAAATCCGCTTCGAGGTCAAAACAATGTCCAGGGCGCATGTGATATGGGTACGCTGCCCTACAATTTGCCTGGGTATCTGTTTACGGACGATGCCGTTTCACGGGATAAAGTCGCAAAGGCATGGGGCGTTGCATCCTTGCCTGCAAAAGGCGGGTTGCTTGAGCCTCAGATGTATGACGGTGCAGTTGAGGGAGGCGTGAAGGCCATGTACATTGTTGGCTATGACCCGGCGCACACTCAGAGCAATATCTCAACTGTGCAAAATGCCCTGAAACACCTGGATTTTCTGGTTGTGCAGGATATTTTCCTCACAGAAACAGGGCGTTGTGCTCATGTGGTGCTTCCAGCAGCCTCTTTTTATGAAAAGGATGGGACATTTACCAGCGGCGAGCGCAGAATAAGAAGGGTCACCAAGGCAATTGAGCCTAAGGGACATGCCAAGGCAGACTGGGAGATTGTCTGCATGCTGAGTCAGGCAATGGGATACCCTATGCTTTATACCCATCCTTCCATGATTATGGATGAGATCGCCCGTGTTGCCCCGCCTTTTGGCGGCGTTTCCTATGACAGGCTTGGCTCTGATGGGCTTGTCTGGCCGTGTCCAACGCCAGATCATCCCGGCACCCCTCTTATGCATACTGAGCGTTTTCCAAGGGGAAAGGCCAGGTTTATGCCTGTATCACACATACTTTCTGAAGAAGATGCTGACAGGGAATATCCGTTGGTGCTTATTACAGGCAGGAGGCTTGAGCACTATAATAACGGTTCAATGACCCGCAGGTGTGAAAAGTTTGACGAGATAGCCCCTTGCGAGCTTGTGGAGATCAATCCAGAGGATGCCAGGCGCTTTGGTGTCAAGGACGGTGAGTTTGTACAGGTTGAGTCCAGGCGAGGCAGACTAAAGGTCATCGCAAAGGTGACGGAAAAATCCAGAACAGGCTCTGTTTTTATGGCGTTTCACCATGAAAACGCCTTGGTTAACCAGCTTACAAGCCCTGGAATGGACTATAAAACCCTTACCCCTGAGTACAAGGTATGTGCAGTCAGGGTGTCGGCTTTGTGATAAAATTGGTAACTATTCTGCTTAAAATATTTTTATTTTATTGCCTTCTTCCCACAGCCCTTTGTACGAAGTTCCGCTTTTGTACGTAAATATCCCAGCGCCATGCAGCTTGCCGTCTGCAAATTCCCCCGTGTTTTTGAACTACTCCCCATTGTCAAGACAAAAAATGGGTAATTACCTTGCAAACGGTGATGGGTAATTACCTTGAAAATATCACGTCAAAAATGAGTAATTACCATGAAAAGCGACACTAAAAGCCGCCTCGTGATTCTTGTGTATGTTGTCTGACATAATTTCCTCCTTTTCTCCTATTATGGCAACCTACCATGCACCATGTTGCCCTGTCTAGATTTCGGGGAGTATTATATCTGCAACGTTTATGTTGCATTAAAGAGTTCGTCGCAGCGCAAAGAACTCGGAAAGGATATGTTTACACTCTAATTCCAGTACGCCAGCCCTGATCTCAACGAAATGGTTGAGTCTGCTGTCCTGGATGATATTGTAGATGCTGCCGCACGCACCTGCCCGGAAGTCGCAAGTGCCATAGACAAGCCTTTTTATCCTTGCCGCTACAATGGCCCCTGCGCACATGGCGCATGGCTCAAGCGTAACATAAAGATGGGAGTCAATCAGCCTGTAATTGTTGATTTTATTCGCAGCAAGCCTGATGGCAAGCATTTCTGCATGGGCGGATGGATCACATCTTCTGATGACTTCATTGCCAGATGCCGCAAGCACCCTGCCGTCACTGCTCACCACCACACATCCAACAGGCGTTTCGCCTGCCGCAAAGGCAGCCTGTGCGTGCTTGATGGCGATGGACATAAAAAAATCGTCACTCAGAAGGGGAGTGGGGTTTAGAGTTAAGGAAAGTTCCAACAGTTGCTATTTTGACTGCTGACTGTGTTACTTATCAGCGAAAAAATTCACCGTACTGTAACTATTCAGCAAAAATAAAGGCTACAAAAGTGCCTTGATATTTTCCATAAAAGGCGGCTTAATGATGCCTTTTTCAGTGATCAAGGCAGTGATGAGCCTGTTAGGCGTTACATCGAAGACAGGATTGAACACATTTGGTGAGTAGTCGCGCCACGAGGCAAGCTCAAGCCCGCTTCTTTCTTCTATTGGTATGCCGGCGCCTTCGGCAATTTCAAGATCAAACGTAGAGGCTGGAGCAGCCACATAAAAAGGTATATCATGAGCCTTTGCCAGTTGAGCGACGCTGTACGTGCCGATCTTGTTCGCAACATCTCCATTGGCGGCGATCCTGTCAGCGCCTGTGATGACAGCGTCCACCATACCCTTTGCCATACAGCATGCAGCAGCAGAGTCCACGATCACTGTCACGTCAATGTCATCCTTCATTAACTCCCAGGCTGTCAGCCGGATGCCCTGCAGCCACGGTCTTGTTTCGTCTGCTATCACCCTGATGTCCTTTCCCATCTGGCGGGCTAACCTGATAACCCCAAGGGCTGTGCCGATAGCGCCGGTTGCAAGGGCACCTGCATTGCAGTGAGTGAGCGCTGTGCATCTGTCAGGAAGAAGCGCAGCTCCATATTCACCCATTCGTTTATTGGCGATCACATCCTCGCGCCAGATCGAAATCGCCTCCTGCTCAAGACCAGATGCGAACTCGCCGGCATTATCCAGGCAGGAAAAAAACTTTTTGCGCATCTGTCTTACTGCCCATGCCAGATTCACGGCAGTTGGCCTGGCGTTTGACATGTCCTGGCAGGCCTTTTCCCACTTATCCTGGATATGATTAAGGGGCCTGGATTGGAGCCTTTTTGCCTCAAGCGCAAGCCCGAAGGCTGCGGTAATACCAATGGCAGGAGCGCCCCTTACAACCATGTCCTTGATGGCAATGGCAACATCCTGCGCTGTGCTGTAGCTGAGCCATATCTCACTTTCAGGCAGGGCGCGCTGGTCAAGCAGGAGGAGTTTTCCATCCTCCCATCTGATTGGCAAAACACTTCCAATGGAATCTATCCCAAGAAGCATCTCAGTATATTTGATAAAATCAGACATTCTGGAGGGCTTCCTGTAAAAGTTTGTTGAGAGACTTTGGGTTTGCCTTGCCCTTTGTCTCCTTCATGACCTGTCCTACAAAAAAACCGAAGACATTTGTCTTGCCAGATCTGTACTTCTCCACTTCCTTTGGACTGGCAGAAAGCACATTCCGGATTACCTCCAGCAGCAACGACTCGTCACTGACCTGACTAAGCCCCTGCTCCTTGACAATATGGGTTGGAGATTCGCCTGTTTTGTATGCCTTTTCAAGGAGTTCCTTGGCCATTTTGCCGCTTACCACATCATCTGACACAAGCTTTAAAAGCCCTGCAAGCCCTTCAGGCGTTACCTTGCATGTCTCGATCTCCTGATCGTCTTCCTTGAGAAGTCTTAAAAGCTCAACCATCACCCAGTTGCTTACGGTTTTTGGTTCAGTGAAAAGCTCAACACAGGCTTCAAAATAGTCAGCCAGTTTTCTGGAGGATGTAAGGACATCTGCGTCGTACTGCGGCAGGCTGTACTGCTCCATGAACCGCTGACGCTTGGCGTCAGGAAGCTCAGGCAAACTCGCATTAAGCGCCTCTTGCCATGCGGAAGTCACCTCCACAGGAACGAGGTCAGGCTCAGGGAAATAACGATAATCATGGGCATCTTCCTTGCCCCGCATAGACATGGTAACACCCTTTGCCACATCCCAGAGCCTCGTTTCCTGAATAATGGGCTTGCCATCTAAGATCATGGCCCCCTGACGTCTGATTTCGTACTCAAGGGCCTTCTGGACATGACGAAATGAGTTCATGTTCTTGAGTTCAACCTTGACCCCTAACTCCTTCTGGCCTCTTGGTCTGAGTGAAAGGTTAGCATCGCAGCGCAGGCTGCCTTCTTCCATGTTGCCATCGCTGATCTCCAGATAGCGGACCAGCTCCCTGAGTTTTTTGAGATACGCCACGGCTTCGTCAGTGCTTCGCATGTCAGGCTCGCTGACTATCTCAATAAGGGGAACGCCAGCCCGGTTCAGATCAACATGGCTTACAGGCCGCGCCTCCGCATGTATCAGCTTTCCGGCATCCTCTTCAAGATGTATTCTTGTGATACCTATGCGCTTAACTGCGCCGTCAACTGTGATGTCGAGCCAGCCATGTTCTGCCAGAGGGAGTTCGTATTGCGATATCTGATATCCCTTTGGCAAATCAGGATAGAAGTAATTCTTGCGTGCAAACCTGCTGTATGGCGCAATATTACAGCGCGTGGCAATAGCCATTTTAATGGCATACTCAACGACCTTTTTGTTCAACACAGGAAGAACCCCTGGCATCCCGAGACATATCTGACATACATTTGTATTCGGCGGGGAGCCAAAGGCAGTTGAACAACCACAAAATATCTTTGTTCTGGTCTGAAGCTGACAATGCACCTCCAGACCTATGACGACTTCAAAATCCATCCCTTGCTAACCCTTGCGTCCCTTGCCTGTCTTTCCTTTTTCCTCAGCAACAGGAGAAAGACCAAGCTTTTCCACATAGGCGAGTACAGGATTCTGTCTTTTTGCGGTCTTTTTTGCTAACGGCACATGATGTTTGCGAAGTTCGGTAACAATCTTGGAAACCTGAAACTTACTGATTCCACGCTCTTCTGCAATCTCTGATGCAGTCATATTTACATAGTTCTTGTGCACAAATTCTACGTCATCCAGGTTGTAGGATCTACTACGTTTACCTGCCATAATCAGCCTCCTGATAAGAAATAAAAAGTATGTTCAGCAACACTAACTACTTTTTTCTGTTTATGTCAATATTTTTTCTTACTTTCAGACTTGCCATGCCCTGCTATTGAAGAGAAAAATATTCCGGCTTCATAAGTTGAAATAAGCCCTAAAGCAAGCAGCATCTGGGTCAAGACATCTCCTGTGGAAAAACTCATGGCAACTATATATAATAATATATAGACAATCTTTCGTTTTTCCTTACACTTGGCCACCTGCAACATGCCACTTTTCACACCAAGAAACATGGAAAGTGGAAGCTGGAGCAGGATGCCAGTAAAAAAAGAGGTTTTAAGGGTAAAAATCAGATAGTTATGCAGCCGTGGCATAGGCGTCAGCCATTTATCAGCAATCCAGAACGAAAATATTGACAAACATGGGGTAATAACGGCATATCCGAGCAATATTCCAGAAAGAAAAACCATAGACGAATATACAGATAATCTTAGCACTACATTTTTCTCATGGCCATACAGAGCAGGCGCTATAAAACGCCAAGCTTGATATATAATAAAAGGAAATGTAAACAAAAGTGCAATCCAGAACGAGACTTTCAGGTGTGCCATAAATCCCTCTGTAAGATGAGTGAATACCAGAGGCACATTTCTAAGGCTTTGTCTCGCTGGCTGTAAAATCAGAAGGAGAAGCTTTTCTGAAAAGCAATAACACACTGCAAATGCACAGACAAAAAAATACACACATGAAATCATGCGCTTTCTAAGTTCATCCAGGTGCTGGGAGTAGTACATCAGGCGGATTCTTTCTTAGTCTCGACCTCATTTGTGCCTGTAACATTTCTTGACGCAGGTTTTAATGCAAGCGGGTCAACAGGCAGGTCGGAAATAATGTCCCCAGCCAGTTTGTCGTAGATTTTTTTTTGCAGATTTTCCGGTTTTACGGCATCTATTGCCGTTTTTTCCTCGTCAAGCTGGTTTTTAAGTTCATCAGCCGCCTTTTTGATGTCATTGATGATTTTAACCACCTTTTTGGCGAGTTCAGGTAGTTTTTCCGGCCCAAGCACCACAAGGCCAACTACAACGATGAGTATAAATTCAGGAAAACCAATGCCGAACATTCATCTCTCCTTATAGATGCGTCTGTTTCTCGTGCCAAGAAGACACAGCAGCTCATAGTTAATAGTCCCTGCCCAGCCTGCCATCTCTTCAATGGTTATCCTATCGTTTTGATCTCCGCCGAGAAGTGTCACCTTATCCCCAATGGAAACGTTGACTATATCTGTGACGTCCACCATCATTGACCTCATGCATATCGTACCTGCCACTTGGCAACGTCTGCCTCGCACAATTACCTGAGCCTTACCAGACATGGTTCTCATATACCCGCAGTCATAGCCTACCGGTACAACAGCGAGCCTTGAAGGTTTAGTGACAGCGAATCTTGCCCCATAACTCACAGAAACCCCAGCCTCCACCTCGCGTATGGCGATAATCCTGCTGTAATAAGACATGGCAGGCTTTAAATCAAGGACGCTATGCAGATACTGTTGCTGCGATGGATATCCGCCATAGACGGCTATGCCAGGTCTGATGGCGTCAAATTGGGTATCAGGTATGAGTGTCGCTGCTGCTGCGTTGGCCATGTGTGAAAAAGGTGTTCTACCGAGATGAGCGATAAACATCTCCCGCGCCTGGCTAAATCTCCGAAGCTGTATTTCATTGAGCGAATGTTCTACACAATCGGCGCAGGCAATGTGGGAATAAATGCCCTCGAATTCCAGGTGACGCCACATATGGATGCGTTGCAGGATATAACTCAACTCTGTCTCTGACAGTCCCATCCTTGACATGCCAGTGTCAATCTTCAGATGTATCCTGACTGTTTTGTCAAGGCCATTGCAGGCAGATTCAAGAACATTCAGAATAGCGATATCGGTAACGCCGACAGTCAATCCATACGCCACAGCAATGTCAGAATCCTCAGGCAGGATGCCGGAGATGAGAAGGATTGGCACGTTAAAACCTGCCTGTCGAAGCAGTACCGCCTCCTTGATATCAAAGACAGCCAGCGCCGTAGCGCCGTTTTTTGCCGCCACTCTGGCAACCTCGCACATGCCATGCCCATAGCCGTCCGACTTCACCACAGGCATCAGACCGGTGGTCGGCTTCCTCAAACAACCCTTTAACTGAGCCATATTGTGGGCAATGGCTGTCAAGTCTATCTGTACAACATTCAAATCTAAATAGGACACAAAAAATACCTGTCTCTGCTGCAAAGGCTTTTTTTTTGCAGTTTAACATCTGCAATGCCTTTCTGCACTGATGATGTCAGCGTCAGTGGAAAAAAATGAAAGGCTTCCTCTGCGCTGGCTGTGTTACAATCCTATGGGAAGTTTCAAAAATTCACTTTTCAAGTCAGTTTTTTCTTGCATCTTATGCACCATGTTGCCCTGTCCAGATTTTGGAGAGTATTATACTGTAACTATTCAGCAGTGCCCCAGATGCAAGGAAGATGCCTGCGAAGTGTGCTGCCTGCACATAAGCAGGCCGATGACGCAGCAGATGGGGTGCTGCTGGATAATTTCAATATATTTAGGAGGAAAAGCTATTCAGGCCGATGACGCAGCAGATGGGGTGCTGCTGGATAGTTACAAAAATATCAAGTGCGAAAGTTGAGGTAATATGTTGTGAACAATAAAAAAGGCATTTTGATTGTTGTTGAGGGTATTGATGGCGCTGGCAAGAGCACTCTGGCAAAAGGGCTTGCGAACAAACTGACAACACTGGGCAAAGATGTAATTTTGACATTCGAACCCACTGCGGGGCAGTATGGCAGGAGGCTCAGGGAGAGTTTCACCAGCGAAAAACGCCTAACCCTTGATGAGGAACTTGAACTTTTCATGCTTGACAGGAAAGAACATGTCGAGAGCCTTCTCATCCCTGCTCTTAGTAAGGGGAAGGTGATAATATGTGACAGATATTATTTTTCTACAATGGCCTATCAGGGGGCAAGGGGGGCAGACCCTCAGGACATCCAGGCGCGAAATGAGGCATTTTACCCTGTACCTGATCTGCTTCTGATCCCTGTGCTTCCAGCAAGGGAGGCTGTGAACAGAATTCGTATCATTAGAAAGGACAGGCCTAACAATTTTGAACAGCTTGCCTACCTGGAAAAGGTCTCCATGATTTTTGATAACATAACAGGAGATTACGTTGAAAGGCTGGATGCGAGGCTTGGCATCGAAGAACTTTTAGGCGAGGCGGTGAAAGTTTATGAGAAGCGGTTTTGCGATTGCCTCAAGGACACGTCAAACCAATGACCCAATGAGATTTAACCGCCATATCTGCAAAAATGGTAACTATCCAGTATCATGCCGAAAACAAACGAAAACCACCGTACTGTAACTATTCAGCAATGCCCCAGATGCAAGGAAGAGGCCTGCGAAGTGTGCTGCCTGCACATGAGCAGGCCGATGATACAGCAGATGGGGTGCTGCTGGATAGTTACGATTTGTTTTACTTTAAAGCCATAGTTAGTGCTTGAACAAAAACCAACAAAAGCCAATAAACTCCATATGTTATCATCATATTTCATATATGAAGAAATTTCGGGGTATAAATAGCAATGATTGCATAATGATGTAACATGCTAATTACTATGGTATATTGAATTTAGTAAGTCTGTTGGATAGGGTGTCTGAATGGGTCAGCCAGCTTCTATCGCAAAATCTTCGCCGAATGAATATGCCATGCGTAAAGTAATCAACCCCCAGATGCAGTTGGGTGAACTGCCCATTGCCGCCATACAACTTGACCCTAAATCCCGTGATGATATTCCTCAAATCCTGCGCGGACTTCAGCACATCTGTGGTGGAGACCAATGTCCATTTTCCCACCGACATTAACCTGCTGTTGGATGCCATCCGCAAGGTCATTGAGATCAGCGCAAAGCTGGCCGAGGCCAGCAATCTGCCGGGATGGCGGCAGCATCGCTACCACTACCGGCACAACTCAAAAAGAAGTATCGCCAGGTGCAGCGGCTCAAGCACTCAACATCCAAGGATGAAAGCAAACAGCAACGCAAAGAACAGGAAATTCGAGATGCCCACCGGGCTTACCTGGAGTTGGCGGAGAGCCATCTGAAACTGGCCGAACTCACCCGCTATATTGCCATGGCAGTGGTGGCACGCAACATACAGCGTCTCAGGGCAGTGTTACGTCAGCAGGAACAAGAGGCTGCCGACCGCAAACGCGGGCCTTACAAAAAAGTAGCCTGAGAAGAGCTGCCGCTCCTGTTATCAAGAATAAAAGGGAGAGGTATGCCCTATGCACACAATAATTGAGAACTATTATCATTTTTAGGGTTACGAAGACGAAAAAATGGTATCGGAAAGAAAACCAGCCACGTTAACAGGGGCTACGCGGGTACGATTTTTTTAAAAAATGGGGTTTTCTGTCAGACACTATTTATACTTCGCTATTTCTTCATGTATTGAATATGACGATAACATATGGATTTTATTTTCTTTTGTTGGTTTTCGTTCAAGCACTAAATATTTGAACTGGATGCAACCGCATCCAGGATTGGTTCCCATGCAGCGCATGGGAACCAGGAGGCAACAGGCACTTACCATGAAACATACCGGATAGTTACGTTTTTTTTACTTTGGCGCACTTATTGATATAGACAATGACACAAATGGAAAGGACGGCAAAAAATGAAGATTACGCAATTGGATATTGAGGGTTTTCGCTCTCTCCGCAAAGTAAGCTGGCGGCCCGGTGATCTCAATGTGATTATTGGGCCTAATGGCTCTGGCAAATCTAATTTACTTCGATTCTTGGAATTGATTGCCGTCTCCGCACAGGGCAGATTGGGGAAATACATTCAATCTTCAGGCGGAATGTCCCCGATAGTTTGGGATGGCGTTGCCTCCTCCATAAAATTTACCATGGAAACAACACCTGAAGGAGGAGACTTAGGCCCAGAGCATTACGAGCTTGAACTCACACGGCTTGGATCGGGGAGTTCCTATAAGGTTGAAAAAGAACTTTTGATCAACTCTTTTAAACCAAGACAGGGCTTAAAAAAGAGACCTTTTAAATTTTTGGAACGAATAGCAAAGGCGGCTTTTGTTTTTGATGAAGGAGAACATAAATTTACTACCCCTGAAGAGTTCGTAGCAGACGAAGAAAGCCTCCTTTCCATCGCATCCGGTCCCTTTATCAACAACCACTTTATTCCACCTTTCCAAAAAGGACTGGCCTCTATAGCCGTTTACCACGATTTGCATACCAATAAAGATTCGTCTGTCCGTCAATCTGCTATCTCTCGCATGGAAAAGCGGGTGGACCCGGATGGACAAAATCTAATATCTGTTTTGCACACACTTTACACGGGTGACCGTGATTTCAAAAAAGATATTAATTCTGCCATGCAGGCTGCTTTTGGCGATGATTTTGAAGAGCTGGTTTTCCCCCCTGAGGCTGATCAGAGGATACAAATGCGGATTCGCTGGAAATCACTGAAACGAGAGCAATCAGCCGCGGAACTCTCAGATGGCACCCTTCGTTTTTTGTTCCTGTTAACCGTGTTGGCAAGCCCGACGCCCGCTCCCATTATCGCTATCGATGAACCGGAAACTGGACTCCATCCCTCAATGCTTCCCCTGGTCGCAGAATATGCAATTGATGCATCCACTCGATCGCAAGTCATTTTGACGACCCATTCTCCACAATTTCTTGACGCGTTCGCGGGAACCAGACCCACCACAACGATCGCGAAATGGGAAAATGGTGAAACCACGTTAAAAACATTAGAGGGCGAGGCACTTGAATACTGGCTGAAAGAATATTCCCTTGGAGCTCTCTTCAAATCCGGAGAACTGGAGCAAATAGGATGAAATTCATTCTTTTCGTTGAGGGATATACGGAGCATAAAGCATTGCCGCAATTTCTGAAAAAATGGCTCGATCCTAAACTGTCCAGTCCTGTTGGGATTAAAACCGTTCGTTTTGAAGGATGGCAGGAGCTGGTGAAAGACGCTCCCCGGAAGGCCAGGATGCACTTACACGGCCCAGATAAAGACGAAATTATTGCTGTTATTTCTTTGCTGGATCTTTATGGCCCAACTTTTTATCCGAAGCACTTGACCGAGAGCAATGATCGTTATTCTTGGGCCAAGAAAGAAATCGAGGAAAGAGTATCTCAACCAAAATTCTTTCAGTTTTTCGCCGTTCATGAAGTCGAGGCATGGCTTCTGAGTGAACCGGATATCTTCCCCACGCCCGTCCACAAAGCATTTCCCGGGAAGATTCATAATCCGGAAACCGTCAACTTTGATGAGCCGCCGGCAAAATTGCTGGAACGTCTTTATCCCGCCCATATGGGCAGATCGTACAAAAAGGTGGTTCATGGGAAAGAGCTGTTTGGCAAACTCAACCCGGATATTGCGTATCAAAAATGCCCGAAGCTCAAAGAACTTTTGGACAAAATGCAAGAATTGGCCAAAGGATATGTCCCGGCAGCACAATGATGAGAGATGCGCGGGGTAAATTGGGGTCAGGTCTTGCATTCCAACATTTCTTTTTTCTGGCAGTTTACTGCCCGGCTGATGGTGGCATAATGAACTCCAAGGAAT
>DYLC01000088.1 GCA_020722285.1 Desulfobulbus propionicus
CTGGAAGGCTGGGAGGACGATATGGAAAAGCCGATTTCGAGCGGCACGCCCAACGTTAACAATTGGAATTAGGTGCTTTTCTTTGTAAAAATGAAGATTGCGGAACATGGCAATAACCGCTGAAGAATCGGAATGCGACCAAGGATAAAGAAATAAACAGTTTCAAATGCCCCCCGCTTTATAAGCGAAGGATAATAATCCACATGCAAATCAAGCCCGTTTTGCTTGGCAAGCTTGTGAAGCTCAGAAGTTATCAGCACGTCTTCTGGTACTTGTGGTCTCTTTCTATTAACCCTCCAGTGCGCAAGTGAATATAAATACCTTGGCGTAGCTGGCTCATAAAAATAAAAGGCCATTCCGCCTGGCTTCAATACCCTGCTTATTTCATACAGTGTTCTGTTATGCGCCAAAAAATGATGGGCTGCTGCAAAACAAAATATTTGATCTATTGAAGTGCTTTTTTCATTAGTTTCATAACTCGTGCAGGCGTATGAATTGTCGATTTTTACCTCGAATAATCGCTCCCATTTATGTAACGACCTAATGGCAAATTCACTAATGTCGGTTGCAGTCACATGTGCATTTGGGAAGAGTCGTTTGTATACGCAGGATGCCCATCCTTGTCCTGCACCCAACTCGAGAATATTGCCGATAGCTGCAAGTTTGTCGTGATGCCGATTGAGGCAGTCTAATAACACTCCTGCATCAGATGCCTTGTTGATAATGTTATGTATAGACTCTGATTCAGGGGACTCATGCTCTGAATCACGCCAATACTCTATTTCGATTTTCTGTTTTGACTCGATATTTGGCATTCAACAGGACTCCTGTTTTGTTGCACCCAACGACCCTGTAGAATAAGTCATTTTGCGAACCGGTTTCTTCTTTTTTCTTCTGATCTCCGTAGGCTACAAAGTTAGTGATTTCAATAGTGCCGATCCCATCGCGCAGTAGTAGAATTAATTGCCTTGTTGTTTCGTCATTGTCTTCGACAAGTTTGACGGAAAGCCAAACCATATAATTGCCCTTTTTTAGAGCATCGTCTTTTGCGACCAAGGTTCCCCGTCCCTCGAATGTTGTTATTTCATCTGATATCCTTTTTTCTAATTTGAAGAGTTATAACGACCTTTGTAAAACAAAAAATCTCTCTTGTAAACTTTTCTTCTTTTCCATACGTCTTATAAAGTAAAAAACACAAAAGGAGGCAATATGAAAACAGTTTCAAAAAAGTCATTGATTATTGGGTTAATGCTGTTGGGTCTTTCTCTGTCTGGCCTGCAACAGGCTGAGGCAGGCAGGGTTGCAGAGCGTCTTGACAATCAACGAGACAGGATTGAACAGGGGGTCAAAAGCGGAGAGCTTACAAGAAATGAGGCAAAGACATTGATCAAAGAGGAAAAACGCATCGCTCATGTGAGAAAAGATGCGCTTTCCGACGGCAAACTTGACAAAAAAGAACGGGTTGTCCTGGAAAACATGCAGGACAGGGCAAACGACAGGATTTACAGGCTGAAGCATAACAACGCGAGCAAATAATGGCGTTTCGTGGAAAATACCTTCTGAGAGGTTCAGGTGCTTGAAAAAAATACTGAACAGCAGCTTGAACTGGTAAAGCTTGCGATTACAGGCGATCGCATTGCCTTTAATCAACTTTACTCCATGTTTTATCATGGCATCTATGTCTTTTTTTTTACAAGACTTAAAAGTGTGATGGATGCCCAGGATTTGTGCCAGGAAACCTTTATCAAGGCGCATAAAAAACTGGCTCAGCTTGACAGGCCTGAAAGTTTTAAAGGCTGGCTTTTTACAATTGCTGGCAACTGTCTTAAAGATCACAGGCGCAAGGAAAGGATTAAGTCGTTTTTTGGATTTTTTTCAGACAACGATGAGGGTGCGCTTGAAAAATGTGTAGATGAAGCCTCGAAAGACCCTGCAAAACAGGCTGTGAGCAGGCAATTCTGGGTAAGGATGAAAGACTTTGAGAAAAAACTTTCACCGCATGAACGTGAGGTATTCCTGCTCAGATTTTCTGATGAACTCAGTATCGCAGAGATAGCATCTGTGCTTTCGAGCACCGCAAGCAGTGTTAAAACACACCTTTACAGGGCTGTAAAGAAATTTAAAAATTCCCCTGAACTGCATGAGTTCGTGGAAGGCATGGGAGATATTAAAAAATGAAGAACAAAACCCAACATCTCACAGAAGAGCAGATACTTTGGTCTGTTGTCTCAGATGAAGATCACCCTGAGACGATTGAACATCTCGAATCCTGTGCAACTTGCATGCAAACAAAAGCGAATCTCATGAAAAAACTCGCAGGATTATCTGCTGCTTTGCATCAGATGACGCCTGAAGCCGCTATACAACCCTTGGACATAGAGCGTCAGGCTCACCAAAGACGATGGCCTGCCGGGATTGTATCAAGGCAGGTATGGCAGGCTGTCGCAGCATCTGTTGTCCTGGCCATTGCCGGCTACACAGGCCTGATGATGAGGTCAATGCCATCCACACTGCCTGATGACTCCACAGTGGCAAGTCTTGAGTTTTTGTTTGAAGATTTTTCAGCGCATGATTCAAGCCTTTCGTGCAGTTATCTTGAGACTTTTGCTGAAAATGAAGAGGATGCAGGCATAAATGAACTGTTGGAGTTAATTATGCCTGATGTAAATGGAACTGATTGGCAACCTGCCAATGGGTAGTAAATTTTATAAAAGGATAATACAAATGAACACTAAACACATTCTGAAGAAATCAATTATTACAGGGTATTTTGTTGCCTTGACCTTCTTATCATGCAATGCAGCCTTTGCAGACAACAGAATGCCACAGGGCAGGTGGTGGGAAAACCCGAAAATTGCAACAGAACTACAACTTACAGAAAAACAGAAACAGGAACTGGACACTGTTTTTAAAAAGCAACGTCTTGAAATGCTTGAAATGCGTTCAAATCAGGAAAAAGCTCAATACAAACTTGAAGACATTTTGGAAGCAAACAACTTGGACAAAAATGCTGCAAAGGCCGAGTTCAGGAAACTGAGTGAAATAAAGGCGCAATTTGCTGAAAAACGCTTTGATTTCCTGCTTGAAATACGTCAGATACTGGGGGCTGATAAATTCAGGCAGCTCAAAAATACTGCCAGAGAGCGCATGCCGAAAAGGTTTGGCGCTAAGGACAACTTTAATGACGAGCCAGGCGCAACAGGCAAACGCTGAAGGATACTTGTCTGAAGGCAGATATGCTGCTATTTTAAAATAAATTTTCTTCAGGAACTCCTGAGCCTTCAGGGGTTCCTGTCAATAAAAGGAGGCTTGCCATGCACATCCTGATCATTGGAGCTGGAAGCATAGGTTGTCTTTTTGGGGCATTTCTGGCTCAAACCAACAATGAGGTTGTGTTGATTGAAAAACGTAGAGATATTGTAGATGCCATTAGAGAGAAAGGCATCGGGCTTTTAAAGCTCAATGAGGCCAATCCTGACATGGTTTCGTATGTCAAGGTGGGTGTGACCAGCGAGCCCGGAAGTATAAGTGCCTGCGACCTGGTGATCATGGCGGTCAAGTCAGCAGACACCCTCTCTGCGATAAAATCAGTGGCTCATCTTATCAACCATGATTGCCCGGTTCTTTCCATTCAGACAGGCCTTGGTAATATAGAGGCAATGGAGTTGGTCGTGGCCAGAGAAAACATCCTGGCTGGCTTTACCCTCATGTCAGGCGCAGCGCTTGGGGGAAACAATGTTAGGCATGGAGGAAGTGGACTTACGGCTATAGGTGAGTTGAATGGCGAGGTGAGCGCGCGCGTTGAAAGGATTGCAAAGGTTTTTGAGGAGGCTGGCCTTGAGACAGAGATTTCCGCAAATATCATCTCCAAGCTTTGGCAAAAGGTAATAGTCTATTCAGCAGTAAACTCTGTGAGTGCAATACTTAAGGTACGCAATGGACAGTTGCTGGAGAATCTTGAAAGTGTCACGCTTATGAAAAGGTTGATTGATGAGGCTGCCGGGCTTGCAGCGTTCTGCGCCGTCGATCTCTCCGGAGCGAATCTGTATGATATGCTCTTTGATGTATGCCGGAAGACATCTACAACTATTTCTTCCATGCTTCAGGATATTTTAAACGGCCACCCCACGGAAATAGACGCTCAAAACGGATATTTCTGTAAAATTGCAAGGGAAAGGCACCGGAATCTCCCTGTACACGAGACTATTGTGGAGTTGATAAGACTTTTTGAAAAACTGCCAGGCAGTGTCTGTTAAAGGAGGATGAAGAGATGAAAAATCTGAACAGATTGCTCGTGGCAGTGGATAACAAGCCAGCATCCATGAATGCGGTTGACAGCGTAGGGCAGCTCTTTTCAAGCAATTCTGAGGTTGAAATAGCCTTGGTTCATATTTATCCAGAGCCCCCTCCTGACTACTACAGGCAAGGGCACTGCCTTGCAGAATATCAGAGCAACAAGAACGCCGAAGCCGATTCCATGTTTGCGTCTTGTATTGAGAGACTGACAGCCTGCCGGTTCCCCAAGTCTTCAATCAAAACAATATGTGAGATGGCGGTCGGCAAGACCATCAGCCAGGCATTGCTTGATATTCAAAAGACAGGTGAGTTCGGTATGATTGTGGTGGGCAGGAGGTGTGTCTCAAAGGCGGAAGAATTTCTCTTTGGCAGCGTTTCAAACTCTCTGGTCAGGGGTAGCTCTGGCTGTGCGGTGCTTGTAATAGGGTGAGATTGTGATCCCTTATACCAAAGATAGGCTTCCTTCCGAGATCAAAATAGCCATTGATCAACATGTGATAGATTATCGCCTCAAAAGAACCCCTCGCGTATTCCGTGATACCAGTGACAGCATGAACATAGACTACGGCGATATAATTGTGCTGGAGGACAATTATTTTCTTGTGACAGGTTATGAGAAGGAAGGCAGGTTTGGTATAGACGACGAGCCGAAATTTTGGGTCAAGAGGGTAAAAAACCTGAAGACAGGAGATGCAAAGATACTGAAGCTTGTTTTTTATGAGACATTTGTCATAAGCGTTGGACATTTGAAGGTGACTTGTTACAGAAACCCAGCCAAAGAGGCAAGGGTACTTGAGCTTGTCAGAGGCCATGAGAGATTTATGCAAGGCAAAAATGTGCTGGATGAGGTGGGCAATCTTATCAGGATACTTGATATCATCAGGGGCAAAAGTCTGGACAAATACATTGTTCAGACCCCTCAGAACCATGAGGAATATTTTTTTCAGGAAACCCCTCGGCTTTTGCGTCAGTTTCTTGAATGCGCCAAGGCCATAAATTTTTTGCACCAAAACGGCTTCAAACACGGCGACATCAGGCGGGATCACATCTATGTGGAGGCATCCACGGGCATGCACAAATGGATTGATTTCGACTATGATTTTTATCTACCTGAAAGACCCTTCGCATTAGACATGTTCGGGCTTGGCAATATCCTGCTTTTTATTGTGGGCAGGGGAAATTACAGGCCCTTTGATGTTTATGAAAACCCAAAGCTTGGACAGGCTGCCCTTGACAGGCTGACGACCGATGACCTGTCGCTTCTTTTCAAGGACAGGATAGTGAATCTTAAAAAGCTTTTTCCATACATTCCTGATGCGTTAAACAATATTCTGCTGCATTATTCTGTAGCCACGCCGGTTTTTTATGACCGGGTGGAAGAATTGACAGAAGATATTGAAAAATATCTCGCAACGCTTAAATAAAATGGAACGATCATGACTGAATCAACATGTTTGAATATGCCAATGGTAACATCTCCGGAGTTCTGGCGGAACTATGCGGAATCCTGTGCGGGCAAAGGGCCTTCAAGGGCGTTTCACGGCCAGAACTGGGACAAGGCCGCGGAGACCTATGATGACCTTGAAACATGTCATGACTATCAAAACCAGCTTGACACGGTAATATCCACTTTGCTTGAGAAAGGGGCGCTTGATAGAGAAAATTCTGTGCTTGATGTAGGTTGTGGCACCGGAACCTATGCTGTGCGCATGTCCCAGTTAGTAAAAGAGGTGATGTGTCTGGATTTTTCAGAGGCGATGCTTGGGCAGCTCAAGGCAAAAATTGCGTCATCAGGCATCTCAAATGTCACTGCAATCCTGACAGACTGGCGGGCTTATGAGCCTGACAGACAGTTTGATCTTGTTTTCTGTTCCATGACGCCCTTGTTAAGGCACATGCAGAATGTGGATAAACTGCTTGGGTGCAGCAGGCGCTTTGTGGCGATTATCTCATGGGCAGGAGTGAAGTCAAATCCTCTTTTTGAGGCTGTTTATAAGGAGATTTTTGGGAAAAAAGACGAGAATCCATGTATGGATATTCTCCCTCTTTTTAACTACCTGTACACAAAAGGTTTTGCGCCAGATATGCATTTTTTTAATGCGTGCTGGGAAAGAACAAGAGGCGTTGACAGGCAGGTTGAGGCGATGCTGTGGCAGTTTGAACTGAAGAGAGAGCTTGGTGATGCAGAAAAAAGATTAGTGCGTCAAATGGTTGAAGCCCAGGCAAGAGATGGTCTGATTACTGTCAAAACGCGGGTCAGACTGGCATTCCTGATGATTGACAAGGAGATGGCCAGAAAGCCCTGCTGAACGAGTAATGCGAGGGCTTTGGGCGAAAAGGCACAAAACAGCCAAACGGGGTAATCTGTGCTGAAAGCGATCGGCTGAGGCCTCTTTTTTCCTTAACTCAGCTCAAAAAGTCTATTTGATCTCTTGACAACCCAATCCCAATCGTGATGCACGAGTTTCATGTTAGCAACTCACCCCACCCGTGGCGGGGATTTATCATAAAGTAACTTTTGACT
>DYLC01000089.1 GCA_020722285.1 Desulfobulbus propionicus
CTTTAGATTTACATGGTTCCAGGATTTCAGATGATTAACTAATGATATTTTTTCTTGTTCAACCGTTTTAAAAGGCGTTGACATGCCAGTCCAAATGGGTTATAGCCATTTATCTATTCTGAATAGTGGTTCATTTTTGGGAAGAGAGAGGCGAACAGCCTTAAATTTCATAATATCTCAGAATAGGGAGGAGCAGTCATGATTCAGATTATGGTTGTTGACGTTGCGCTTCTGGTGCAGATTGCTGCAATGCTGGTGCTCATGTTTCTTTTGAACTCCATGCTATTTAAGCCGATCCGTCAGATGCTTGAGGAGCGCGCAGCCAAGATGTCTTCCTTGCAAGGTGATGTCGAAAAGTATGAGCGCAATGCGTCTCAGCTACTTTCGTCATTCAACGAGAAACTTGCAGAGGCAAGACGTTCCGGTCAGGTAGAAAGAGAGCGTCTGAAGGCAGATGCGCGGTCAGTCGAAAAGAAGCTGGTCGAGGCCAGCAGCAAGGAAGCAGATGGCATCAAACAGTCAATGCTTGCCGACCTCGGTAGTCAGGTTGATGCGGTCAGGAAGGATCTTCAGGCAAAAGCAGAGGGTTTTGCTGGTGAAATCGCCCAAAAGCTTCTGGGGAGGGCTATCTGATATGAATCTTCATCTTGTTAAGAGCAGGTTTAAGCTGATAGTTGCCATGTCCATTGTCTGCCTCTTTTTGGCGGGCTTTGCGGGAGCAATAATATGTTTTGATAGTGGCTTTACTGGAACTGCAATTGCTTCTGATGCCATTGCAAGCAGTGGTGGAGATGCTCATGTAGCTGATGCTCATGCAGCTGATGCTCATCATGGCGGACATGGTTTGACTCACAGCCAGATTATGAATTTTATCTGGCATATCCTCAATTTCAGTATTCTTGTCGTTGTTCTTGTTAAATTCCTTAAAAAACCAATTTCAGATGCCTTAACAGGTCGGCAGCAAGGTATAAAGTCTCAGTTTGAAGAGCTTGAAGCGAAACGTGTTGAAGCAGAGCGGATGTATGCTGAATACGAAAAAAAGCTCTCTGGCATGGATGTTGAGGCGCAGCGCATATTAAAGACTTTTGTTGAGCAGGGTGAGGCAGAGAAGGCGCGCATTATTGAACAGGCTGAAGAATCAGCAAGACGGATCAAGGCACAGGCCGAACTTTATGTTCAGCAGGAGCTTTCAAAGGCAACGGTTCAGCTTCAGAAAGAGGTGAGTGAGATGGCGGTTGCCATGGCTGAGGAGATTGTAAGGAAAAATATAACCGAAGAAGACCAGCACAGGCTAATTGCCGAGTACTTGGAAAAGGTGGCGCAAAAGAAATGACAGGCACAGTCTTAGGAAAGCGTTACGCAACCGCCCTTTTTGCAGTGGCAAAAGAGGATGGAAAGTTGGAGGAATTTGGTGCAAGTTTGAGGGCGCTCGGGGGGCTTTTGGAGGCAAATCCAGAGGTCGAAATGGCCTTGGTAAGCCCTGTTTATCCCGCAGATATCAAACAAAAGATCGTGGATGAGTTGATCAAGGCGCTTTCGATAGAGGGCATTTTGGTGAATTTTCTGGGTCTGTTGGTGGATAGGCGCAGGATTCAGTATCTCGCAAGTATTATCTCTTCATACGAGGAACTTATGGATGAGGAGATGGGTGTGGTGAGGGCAGTGGTAAAGACGGCTGTTTCTATGACACCTGAACTTGAGGCAAGTATCGCAAAAATTATGGCGGATATCAGTGGTAAGAAGGTTGTCCTTCGCTCTGAAGTTGATCCGGCCATAATAGGCGGTGTTGTAGCTCGAATTGGAGATACTGTTTGGGACGGAAGCATTAGAAGCCAGCTTAGAGGCTTCAAGAATCTATAGAGAGGGGTGAATTAGCACAATGACACAGATTCGCGCAGAAGAAATTAGTGACATCATAAAGAAGCAGATCAAGGACTATGAAAAGACGATTGATCTGGCTGAGACAGGTACAGTGCTGTCGGTTGGTGACAATATCGCACGTATATATGGTGTGAGAAATTGCATGGCTATGGAGCTTTTGGAGTTTCCAGGCGGCGTAATGGGTGTTGCGCTTAACCTTGAGCAGGACAACGTCGGTGTTGCAGTTATGGGTAACATCGAGGGTATTAAAGAAGGAGATGTGGTAAAGAGAACCGGCAAGATTGCTGAGGTGCCTGTAGGAGAGCCAATGCTTGGCAGGGTTGTCAATGCTCTTGGTCAGCCTATTGATGGCAAAGGGCCAATTAAAGCAACTGCCACCAGAAGGATTGAGGAAAAAGCCCCTGGCGTTGTAGCCCGTAAGCCGGTGCATGAGCCATGTTACACAGGTCTCAAGGCGGTTGATGCGATGACACCTGTTGGCAAAGGGCAGCGTGAGTTGATAATCGGCGACCGACAGATTGGCAAAACAGCCATCTGTGTTGATGCAATCCTTGCCCAGAAGGAAACAGGCGTAAAGTGTATATATGTTGCTATCGGTCAGAAGCAGGCGACCGTTGCCTTGGTCGTTGAGGCGCTTCGCAAAAATGGCTCTCTTGATTACACCACAGTTGTAGCGGCATCGGCCAGTGAGCCTGCCTCACTCCAATATCTCTCGGCATTTGCTGGTTGTGCCATGGGAGAGTATTTCAGGGATAAAGGTGAGCATGCCCTCATTATTTATGACGACCTTTCAAAGCAGGCAGTTGCTTATCGTGAGCTTTCACTTCTTCTGAGACGTCCTCCAGGACGAGAGGCCTTTCCCGGAGATATTTTTTATAACCACTCAAGATTGCTTGAGCGTGCATCCAAGCAGAATGATAACCTCGGGGCCGGAAGTCTTACAGCCCTTCCTGTTATTGAAACACAGCAGGGTGACGTTTCCGCCTACATTCCTACAAATGTTATTTCGATTACAGATGGACAGGTTTACCTTGAGCCATCATTATTCTTTGCAGGTATCAGGCCGGCGATTAACGTAGGTCTTTCTGTTTCGCGTGTAGGTGGCGCTGCTCAGGTGAAGGCTATGAAGCAGGTTGCCGGTACGCTTCGTCTTGATCTTGCTCAGTATCGTGAGCTTGCAGCATTTGCCCAGTTCGGCAGTGATCTTGATAAGTCCACACAGCAGCAGCTCAGGCGTGGTGAGCGTCTTGTTGAAATCTTGAAGCAGCCTCAGTATCAGCCTCTTCCGATGCACAAACAGGTTCTTATCCTGTTTGCAGGCACAAGAGGATTTCTTGATGAGCTTCCAATAAATATGCTTGCAGAGTTTGAGCAGGAGCTTTATGCAAATGTTGAGAAGAAGAACGCCGATGTATTTTCTCAGCTTAAGGAAAAGCAGGTTATAGATGACGAGCTTGACAAAAAGATGCGTTCAGCCATTTCTGAATTTGTAAAAGAATTCAAAGCCAATCGTAATCTGTAGAGGGGGGCAATATGCCATCTCTAAAGGATATCAAACGAAAGATTGTAGGTGTCAAAAAGACACAGCAAATAACAAAAGCCATGAACATGGTGGCTGCGGCAAAACTTAGAGGTGCTCAGACCAGAATGGAAGACTTCAGGCCTTATGCGCACAAGTTTTCTGATGTCATGGGTGAGCTTTCCGGTTCTGCCAATCCCTCTGCCTTTCCTCTTATGGCAGTGAGGCCAGTGAAGAAGCAGCTCATCATGGTTGTCACCTCTGACAGAGGGCTTTGTGGTTCATTTAATACCAATCTGTTGAATGCAACAGAGAAATATGCAAGGGCTCAGAAGGCAAATGGTGTTGAGGTAAAGCTGGCCTGTATTGGAAAGAAATCGGTTAATTTCTTTAAACGCGGTCCATACGAGGTTCTTTATCAAAGCTCCGATATTATGGGCAACGTACAGATGTTTAATGCAAGGCAGGCTGGACAGGCCATGATCAAGCTTTTTCTGGATCAGGAGATAGATGAAGTCCAGCTTCTCTATGGCAGATTTATCAATGTTGGAACTCAAAAACCTACATTTAAAAAGCTGCTGCCGATTTCACAGGATGGTCTTGGTGACACTTCTGCAGAAACAGCCAAAAAGCAGTCATCTCCATACAGCTATGAGCCAGAGCCAGAGGCGATACTAAATCAGTTGATGCCAATGTACGTAAATGTCCAGATATATCATGCCATGCTTGAGACTGCTGCAAGTGAACAGGCCTCAAGAATGACAGCTATGGACAATGCAACAAGGGCATGTAAGGATATTATCGGCAGTTTAACCCTTGTTTACAATAAAGCGCGTCAGGGCTCCATTACAAAAGAGCTTATGGATATTGTAGGTGGCGCAGAGGCCCTGAAGGGCTAATTCTTAAAGATTTTAATTTTAGGGAGGAAATATAGATGTCAACCGCTAATATCGGCAAGATTGCACAGGTAATCGGCCCGGTTGTGGATGTTGAGTTTGAACCAGGTCGTTTGCCAGCCATCATGAATGGGCTCTTTCTTACAAATCCAGCTATTAATGACACACATGAGAACTTGATTATTGAAGTAGCCCAGCACTTAGGCGACAATATGGTTCGTTGTATCGCTATGGATACCACAGACGGTCTTTACAGGGGAATGCCATGCAGAGACTCTGGGACACCTATCAAGATACCTGTAGGCGTGTCAACATTGGGCAGGATCATGAATGTTGTTGGAAGGCCTGTTGACGGCCTTGGAGAACTGAAGTCAGATATCATGTATCCTATTCACAGAAAGGCTCCGGCCTTTGTTGAACAGGATACAACTGTTCAGGTACTTGAGACAGGTATCAAGGTTATTGACCTTCTCGTTCCATTCCCAAGAGGTGGTAAAATGGGGCTTTTCGGTGGCGCAGGTTGCGGAAAGACCGTTATCATGATGGAAATGGTTCACAATATCGCCATGCAGCACGGTGGTATCTCAGTCTTCTGCGGCGCTGGAGAGCGTACTCGTGAAGGAAATGACCTTTACCTTGAGATGAAACACTCTGGGGTTCTTCCAAAGGCAGCGCTCATATATGGACAGATGACAGAGCCTCCAGGAGCTCGCGCAAGGATCGGTCTTACAGGTCTGACCGCTGCTGAATATTTCCGTGATGAGCAGGGACAGGACGTGCTCTTCTTTATTGATAATATCTTCAGGTTTACACAGGCAGGCTCTGAGGTTTCAGCTCTTCTTGGACGTATCCCTTCTGCGGTTGGATATCAGCCAACACTTGCTACAGACCTTGGTGCCCTTCAGGAGCGTATTACATCTACAACCAAGGGCTCTATCACGGCTGTTGAGTGTGTTTACGTTCCAGCGGACGACTTGACTGACCCAGCCCCAGCAACAACTTTTGCGCATTTGGATGGAACAGTTGTTCTTTCCCGTCAGATTGCAGAGCTTGGAATCTATCCTGCGGTTGACCCTCTTGACTCTACATCTCGTATCCTTGATCCAAACATCCTGGGTGAAGATCACTATAAGACCGCTCGCGTTGTCCAGCAGACACTTCAGAGGTATAAGGATCTTCAGGATATTATCGCAATTCTTGGTATGGACGAGCTGTCTGACGAAGACAAGCTTACAGTTCAGAGGGCTCGTAAGTGTCAGAGATTCCTTTCTCAGCCATTCCACGTTGCAGAGACCTTTACAGGCATGAAAGGTAAGTATGTTAAGGTTGAAGACACAGTCAGGGGCTTTAAGGAAATCCTTGAAGGCAAGCATGATGATCTGCCTGAGCAGGCATTTTATATGGTTGGTGGCATTGAAGAAGCCCTTGAAAAGGCTCAGAAAATCGCATCAACTAACAAGTAATTGATATAGGTAGGTTTCAAAAAAAGCAATTTTGTTCAAGGGCAAGGCATTGCCCACCATGCTTCACATGATTAGGAAAGTTGATGCTTGCGGGCAAAAAAAGCAATTTTTGGAACCTCCCTATACAGAATCAATAAGATTGGTCATAATCAATATGATCTTTTGCTTTAAAAAATTTATTTAAAAAAGGTTGAAAGATGGCTAACAAAATTCAACTTGAAGTTGTCACACCATCCAAACAGGTTGTCAAAGTTGATGTCGATCTGGTTACAGCCCCTGGAACTGATGGTGTATTTGGAGTAATGGCTAATCACACGTCTTTTCTTTCCACATTGAAAGTAGGAGAGTTCAGATATGTGATTGATGGGCAGACCACAAGGCTTGCGGTAAGTGGCGGGTTCTGTGAGATATCCAATAACCGTATGACAGTGCTTGCTGAATCTGCCGAGGTTTCTACAGATATCAATGTAGAGCGCGCTCTTAAGGCAAAGGAACGGGCAGAGAGGCGTCTGCAGGAGGCCCAGACTCACAAGGAAAACATTGACATGGCTAGGGCGCAGGCAGCTCTTGCCCGTGCTAATGCGAGGCTGAAGGTCTCCGGCGCTACTACACACTGACAGACCTTACAAAATAAGTAGATAAAAGGGTGTATGTTCCTGAACATACACCCTTTTTTGTTTCCAATATAATGTTTGAAACCTGTGCAAGTGTTTACTATACTTATATGGAAGTTCTATAAAATAGAAATTTTGGTAATTATCCAGCATAATGCCGAAAACGAACAAAAACCACCGTACTGTAACTATTCAGCAGTGCCCCCCAGATGCAAGGAAGAGGCCTGCGAAGTGTGCTGCCTGCATATTAGCAGGCTGATGACGCAGCAGATGGGATGCTCTGCTGGATAGTTACCAAATCGTCAAATGAAAGGTGCGCAAATCCTGAGGAGTGAGACGTATTTTCTGTATGCCGCAAAGACAAAGGATGCATATAAAGCAGTCGTTGGCGACTTTTTGCGACGCCATCACAGTTGTTTATCTACTTACT
>DYLC01000090.1 GCA_020722285.1 Desulfobulbus propionicus
ATGCTATATCAATCTTGGGATTTACAATACACATGGTTCTCTCCTTACGCCTAATTCTTGCTAAATTGACTTGATTCTGTCATAAAACACACTCATTTTTTTTCTGATCAGTGTCTCATTTTTTTTCTGATTTTTGGTATGACTCAACCATATCTGCCTGCCGGCCTGGCTTGTAATGAGAGCCTCAACCTTTGCCTTGACCTTTTTCCACAGGTCTTTTTTATAGGCAGTATCAAGCGTGACAAGGCTCTCCAGATTGCAGAGCATGAGTTTTACATATTTTGGCCAGAAAAGCCTGTGGACATAAACCGAGGCAAGACCAATGGGCAAGATCGCAAATGCAGCGGAGGTCAATATAGCGCCTGGATTTAGTTCGCCTGTCAGCAGCGAGATGACAAAAGGCATATCCGGATATCCTGTTATGAGCTTCAGCAGTAGATCTGCAAAGAAAAAGGCGATAACAGAGGCAAGAAAGGTAATCTTCCCAAGATACAGCATTTTTTGCCAGAAATTCTGCTTAAATACTGCCATAGCCTCAAGAAGCAGACCAAAGGCCCTTAATTCTCTGTCAACATGCTGCAATATGTGATTGAGTCTCATCCTTGGCGCTGAAAATATGGCGGCTTTGAGCTCATCTCTTTCCTTGGCCCATATCCCAAGGGTCTCGTTTTGCCTGGCCCTTTCAGGCGAAAATGTCAGAAATATCCGTGGAATGTCTTTTCTGCCGGTCATCTGGGAAAGATTCCAGGTCAGAGTGCCGTATGATTTCACCAGATCAGCAAGGTTGTCGCACTCGTCAATACGGTTCAGAACATAGACAATCCTCTCCTCCCCAACAGTGACAGGCAAGGTGCTTCTTATCACCTCATAAGCCTCTTTGATTGTCCCTGCCTTGTGCGGATCGAACATGAGTATTATCAGGTCTGACATACTGGCGATCTCTCCTATAGCGCCGAGATAATCATAGCCTCTGTCCTTTTCCGTGACTGAATCAAGCATGCCAGGGCTGTCTATCACGGCCAACTCTCTGATTTTATCGTTTTGAATCCTCTTTAATTGAAAATGTGAGATAAATTTTTCGCCAAATTTTCTCAGGCTTTCAAATGGCAGAGAAGGGTCGTTGATAATGGCACTACCCTTGGTCTCTGACTCAACCTCGCTCCCCTCTGTTGACGTTATTATTGTAAAGGAATCGTCAGTCGGGGCCTGACCTGTCCTTTGTATCTCTGCACCGACCAATTCGTTGATAAATGTGGATTTACCTGAAGAGTAGTTCCCTATAATCAGGACAAGGGGTTTCCACTTGCTGGCTGTGAAGACCATGTCTAAGTCATAGCCATAGGTCTCAAGGGTTTGGCCAAGGTCTGCGCGCACAACAGACTCAATGTCCTTGGCGAATTGCTTATAGATATTTTCCTGTTCCATAAAGATTAACCTACCCCCACCCATCTTCTGAACCCTGCAATCTCAGCCTGCCATTTTTCAGCAGAAAGCCTGTGAGTTAAAAATTCCTGAAAGAGGTATTCCAGGGCGCGAAGAAGTTTTTCAACCAGGTGAATCCTTTCAAAAAACTCTGCGCTCCTTGAAAGCCCTTCATCCTCATCATCTTTGGAACTAAATTTGTTCTTTGACGCCTTTAATTTCACTGAAGAAAGATCAAACGTAGCCCCGTCAATGGTAAATGCCCAATCCTCCTGCTCAAACCCCAGAGAAATCCTCGCCTTGATAACCTTTTTGCCTCGTCTCAGACCGTCTTTAGCCTCGGGCAGCCTGCTTGAAAGTCCCCTGATCGTGAGGGTCTCAGTGGCTTCACCCTCACCTGACTGAAGCGTGATAAAACGCTCAAACCTGATTGCCATGTCATCAAGCCCCTTGACAGGCACAGCCCCGCCTGTAATCTCCGATGTAAAATAAAGCCATGTCAGAAATTCTACGCCCAAAAACGGCCTGTGTTGCACAATATCATCTTTTTCCATGTTAAATCCATGCTCCAGGCGTGATTTCATCCAGTGTTAAAGGATGGTCGCCTTGTTTTTCAAACTCCTGCGCGATAGTTACAGGCAGAACAGGGACAAGCTTTCTGCCGAAGGTCTTTTCAAACAACTCCTCCAAAAGCCCCCTTGCCTTGTCCTGAATGCTTAAAAGCATGGCATGACCTGTCTCAATGTCCCAGATAAACTCTGTCACCTGCGGCACAGCAAGGGTTCTGGTCAGGAGATCAAGCATCACCCTGTCCTTGATCTCTTCTTTTAAGGCTTTTGAGATAAATTTCAGATTTTTCTCCACCTTTGCCTTTTGTTCGGCAAGAAGTCTCTGTTTTTTCAAAAGCGCAGCGGAGACCCTTTTAGTATCCACCCGCATTGCAAGATAAAAATAGTTGTCAAAGACAATATCCTGATAGGGTATTTCATCCACAAACGGTTCAAGTGGAGACGCCCAGCCAACACTCAGCTCTAATGCCTGAGAAAAAGGCTCCCTGAAGCTGTTTTGCTGGATCAGATCCACAGCCTTATCCCGAAAGCCATCAGTTGGCTCAGGCTCTGCATGATATCTTGTGATTGCGATTGAAGATGAAAAGAATCCCATTTTTTTCTCCATTTATCTATTGGGAGGTTCCCAAAGAGAGTTATCTACACCTAAAACTTTTTTCTTTTAACTTTTTTAAGCAATTCCTGATGTATCAATTCGAAATCATAAAAAAGTTCGTCGTAAACAGCGTCATACCCACGATCCAATTCAAGGAAAAAATCAACGAACTCCATTATTTCTTTTTTGCCACCGCATGATAAATCATTAAGCACTGTCTCAAATTCCTCAAGGATGTTTTTTTGTTCATTAATCTCCTGTTGCATTCTACTCATTGCCATATATTCAGGTAGATCAATGAAATCTGATTTTGGTTTTTAGACAATGAAGCTTTGCTTTTAAGAATTTTAAGGCTCTTACCCTCACATTTCACCTCAATATCTTCAAACAAGGGCTTGCTTATAACTTTTATTTTTTTGCCTGAACTCATTATATTTTTTGCCTCCATAAAAAAATAAAAATATCAATACGCTGAAAGATTTTGCACATTCTCCAGAAATGCCAACAAAAGACGCACACATGCCTCAATATCTGTCTTGCCTGCAATTCCCACAGGGCTGTGCAGGTATCTTACAGGAACTGATATAGCCCCTGCCCTTGTGCCGCTTCCCTCCACCTGAAATGCGGCTGCATTTGTGCCGCCGAACTTTTTAACTATGATCTGATGCGATATGCCATCTTTCCTGGCAAGGCCTGAAAGGAAATCACATAGCCTTTTGTCCGCCAGAAACCGGCTGTCAGAAAGGCGAAGCTCTGCGCCATAACCGAGCTGGGCAAGCCTTAGATGGGGCGCGACCCCGGGCAGGTCATTGGCGACTGTGCCTTCAAGAGCGATTGCGATATCCGGTTCAATAGCCTTTACAACTGACTGAGCCCCTTTAAGTCCCATTTCCTCCTGCACTGAGGCCACGACGAAAAGCTCACAGGCCAGAGACTTGAAGCTGGATTTTAGTGCCTCTATCATCACAAACAAGCCTACTCTGTCATCAAGGGCTTTGGCCTGGACAGAATAGTCATTTTCATGCCATGTCGCAGGGAAAGTCACCACATCTCCCACAGCTATCAATCTTTTTACCTCTGCTGCCGGAAGGCCTGTGTCGATAAAAAGTTCATCGAGAGATACAGGGCCCGATCTGTCGTTTGCCTTGATATGCGGTGGAAGAGAGCCGATTATACCCGGGATCACCTCCTTGCCATGCACGAGCACTGCTTGAGCATAAAGGCAATTTGCCTCTATCCCTCCCAGAGTAATAAAGCGCAAAAAACCCTTTTCATCAATGTATTGAACCATCATGGCGACCTCATCCATGTGGGCGTCTATCAAAACCTTTGGAAGGTCGTTTTTTTGGCCATTGTCTGGCAATTGTCCGATAAGATTGCCAAGATGGTCTGTTCGGCACTGAAAACCGAGCGTATGCAGTTCCTGTTCAACAATCGCCTTTACCATTTCTTCCTTGGATGGGGCCCCTGCTGCTGCCGTTAATCTTTTAAGAAGGCTGAAATCCATATCCTTTACTCCCCTATTATCTTGACGAGTATACGTTTTCTCCTGCCTCCATCAAACTCGCCGTAAAATATCTGCTCCCACGGTCCGAAATCCAATCGGCCGTTAGTCACAGCCACGACCACCTCCCGGCCCATTACCTGACGTTTCAGGTGGGCGTCGCCGTTGTCCTCTCCTGTCCGGTTGTGCCTGTATCTGGATACCGGCTCATGAGGGGCCAGTTCTTCAAGCCATTCCTCATAATCCTGGTGCAATCCTGACTCATCGTCATTTATAAACACAGAGGCAGTGATGTGCATGGCATTTACCAGACAAAACCCTTCCTTGATCCCGCTTTCTTCAAGACATCGTTCCACTTCATTTGTGATGTTGATGAATGCCCGACGTCCCTTTATGTTAAACCACAGTTCTTTTCTATATGATTTCATTTTATAATTCCTACATAATAAAGATGGATGCAAATCTTAACATGTTGATGTTTGTTCGGCAAACGTGTAAAGGGAAGTTCCAGAAATTGCTCTTTTACCAGATGGATGCGTTGTTTGTCGGCTAACAAATTGCTTTGCAATTTTCCAAGCCTTGCTTTTTATTGCAAGGCGCAGGGCAAATACTTATACATACAGGGAGTATGCTGCGCTTTTCAGCCTCCTCACGCCTTGCCATTAAACAAAATTTCTAATTTTTGGAACCTCCCTGAAAGGACTTGACCTTATTGGACGATTTAAGAGGAAATATCGTAATACACAGGGCAAGATGGGTGCTCCCTCTTGCAACGCCACCCATTGAAAACGGCGCTGTCGTCGTAGCAAACGGCAGGATTATTTCAACCGGTCAGGTGCATGACGTAACTACACATCAGAGTGGGGCAACGGTTTGTGATCATGGCGATTCAGCAATTTTTCCGGCGTTTGTAAACTGTCATGTCCACACTGAGCTTTCCGCCTTGAAAAAAAGACTGACGCCTGACAGGTCATTTGTGCAGTGGGTCAAAGAGCTTATCGCCTTGAGGAGACAAATCCCTGAACAACAGCACAGGGATGCCATCCTTTCAGCCTTGGATGAAATGCACTCAGAGGGGATTGCAGGCTTTGCTGACATAATGAACACAGATTTGACACCTGAAGTCTTGTCAGCGCAAGGCAACAGATGGGGGTTCAGCGGCTTTTCCTTCAAAGAGGTCATAGACCCGCAAGGAAAATGGCAATTCCAGCCGAAACCAAATAAAACAGGCGATATCCATAGGGAACAAGTGATCCACACATGCTACAGCGCCCACGCCCTGTATTCAGTTGCTTCCTGCACCTTAAAGGCAGTGAAGGCGTGGTGCAATGCAAGGCAGTTTCCATTTTCGATCCACATGGCTGAGTCTCTGGAAGAAGTGGAATATATCACAGAAGGCAAAGGGTCTCTTGCGGACTTCATTGCCTTAAAGGCCGCAGATTCAGCGCGTTGTATGAATAACTTTGTTCCGGCAAACTCACCAGTGGCCCTTGCTGATGTGCTTGGACTTCTGGATGCAAAGACCCTGTGCATCCATTGCGTTCAGGTTTCAAAAAAAGACATGCACCTGCTTTCAAAACAAAAGGCAACCGTCTGCCTCTGCCCACAAAGCAACAGGTTCCTCTCCACTGGCGTTGCCCCCGTGGGTGATATGTTGAGTAGTGGCATAAGGCTCTGCATAGGCACAGACAGCCTTGCAAGCAATGACAGGCTTTCAATGCTTGCTGAGATGGCCTTAATCCATGAGCAACACCCGGCAGTGGAAGAACATGAAATCTTAAGGATGGCGACCTTGAATGGCGCTAAGTGCCTTGGGCTTTCCGGCCTTGGAAGCCTTGAACCCGGCAAGCAGGCTTCATTTCTTAAAATAGAGCTTCCCTGTGATTTTCTGGACAGGCCTGTAAGTTTTTTAGTATCAGAGGCAGCGAAGATTATGGAAAGGCCTGGCATAATCCATTGGGTTACCTGATGCGATTGACTTTGCTGACCTGAAACCTGTAACATTTTTCTTAACTATTCCACCTTTCTAAGTTTGGAATGCCTGCATTGCCATATTGCTGAGCTAACAAAAAACATAAAAAAACAAAACCAGCAACACATCTTTACCCATAACACCTCCTGTTTTGATAAAAATGTTAATCTAAAACACCTTCTCGTGTTATATTTTTGTCGGAGTTTGCCAAAGGTCAACCCAGCCTAATATTATGCCATCCGAATTTCGCAACACCCCAAAACGAACATTTGCACATTATTCCCTCAAATCCTCAGGTGTCAACCCTGTCACCCTCGCCACATCCTCAAGTTTCATGCCGCTTGCAAGAAGCTCGCGGGCAATGGCAAGCTTTGCAATGCGCTCACCTTTGGCAATGCCTTTCTCAAGGCCTTCTGCAAGGCCTTTCTCAAGGCCTTCTGCCCGTCCTTCTGCAAGGCCTTTCTCAAGGGCAGAATCTATCTGGCTTT
>DYLC01000091.1:0-1578 GCA_020722285.1 Desulfobulbus propionicus
ATTAAGCATTAAGCATTAAGCATTAAGCATTTCTAATCTATTGCCCTTGAGCACAATATAGAAACATTGTTGGATTGACAACGCATCCATCTAACGAAAGGAGAATTTGCCTACAACATGCTGTCAGCTATAGTCACAGTCCTTTCTCCCAGCATATTGGTGTAGCTTCCAAACTCGTTGTCATACCAGCCATAAATAACTATCTGTGTCACTGGAATGTCGAGCGGCGCACAAACAATGCCGCCACCTTCTGCGCCATGACATGCGAGGGATGGGTCAACCTTGATGAAGGCCGTTCTCGTGTGGGTTTCAGTGGCCTCGATGGTTGCAGCAGCAGAAGGAAGCCCGATGATATCGCAGGATACGTTCTGATCTTCAGAATAAATCAATCTTCCTTGCATTGTGCCTTCAGCCGCCTTTTTGTAAAGTCCATTGATCAGGTCGCGATTGATGGGGTTTTCAGCGCTTTCATCCTGCATGGTAAGCACAAGCACGATGAGAGAGCCTGTAGTTGTGGGGATGCGCACTGACTCGGCAATGAAGCCTATGCGTTTCATTTCAGGAATAACAAGCCCAAGGGCCTTTGCAGCGCCAGTGGTTGTGAGGATTATGTTATTGAAAACCCCCCTGTTTTTTCTCAGATCCTTTGCCCCGTCGTTGGGAAGCCTGTCAAGCACCACCTGGCTGCCGGTTGCGGCATGGACAGTCACCATAGAGGCTGTCAGGATACGGTCCGCACCGAAGTGGTCTATGATAGGCTTGACCATATATGCAAGGCAGGTTGTGGTGCAGGATGCAGCGGATATGAGGTTGTGTTTGGACGGGATATAATCATCTCCGTTTATGCCCATGACTGTTGTGACTGCATCTGCCGGCATTGATGCAGATTTGTCCTTTATCTTAAATGGGGCGGACAGAATTGTCTTTGCAGCCCCTGCCTCAAGATGTCCCCTTATGGCGCCTTTCGGGTGATTGGCTGGAAGGGTAGGATCATTGAAAACGCCTGTGGTATCCACCACAAGGCGGACATCGTTTTCAGCCCACTTGATCTCCCGTGGATTGCGGTTCTCACGCAAAAAGGTCACAGGAATGCCGTCAATAGTCATAGCGCCCTTGTTTTCATCCAGGTTTTCAATGACCCTGCCGCCCTTGTGTCCGTAAAGATAGGTGCTCAATCTTCCATAAGAACTGTCTTTTTCAAGATAAGAAGCGATGTCATTGATGCCTCTGCCAGCCTTTCTCCCCAGATTTACAACAATCTCTGAAAAGGTTCTGTTAGCTATGTGATGCCAAAGGCTCAGTTTTCCGATTCTGCCTATGCCATTTAGCCCTAACTTCATTGGACGTGTATTTGAAGAATGCGACATGTTTTTATCCTCCAGAAAAGTTTCTTGTTTTTAACTATGATGGCCTCGTAAAAAGTCGTAATACGCGATGGCT
Organism: Desulfobulbus propionicus; assembly: GCA_020722285.1. Taxonomy (GTDB): domain Bacteria; phylum Desulfobacterota; class Dissulfuribacteria; order Dissulfuribacterales; family DYLC01; genus DYLC01. The sequence goes on from DYLC01000091.1 coordinate 1,441, forward strand.
AAGCAAAAAACGTCAAATGTAAAGAGCGCAAATCCTGAGAAATGGAGGGGCAGGTATAATATCTGCCCCTCCTCCTGTACGCCGCAAAGACGAAGGGTGCAGCGCAACATAGTAGTAGTTGGGCAGTAGTTGGGCAGT
>DYLC01000091.1:1678-6383 GCA_020722285.1 Desulfobulbus propionicus
AGTAGTTGGGCAGTAGTTGGGCAGTTTGCGAATTGTTGCGACGCCATCAATTGATTGGTGATTCTAAAAATTGTTAACTATCCAGTATAATGCCGAAAACGAACGGAAACCACCGTAATTTAATAACCGGGTGTTTATAAAAACGCAACCAAAAAAAACATCAAAACCATACAAGTCTTCTTTCTGGCTGCACCTCATGTCTGCCAGCATAGATGATCCCTTTTCTTCCATCAATGCCAATGAAATCCCCGCATTTGATTTCTCTGCCATTTAAGATGGCTCTGGACTCTTCTTCCAGCACCTGAAGTGCCTTGCAACCTACTACACAGACCTTGTCAAGCCTGAAGGCAACAATAGATGCATGGGATGTCTGTCCGCCTCTGGCAGTTAGCAGACCGTCTGTGGCAGAGATCTCCTGAATATCTTCAGGAACAGTATCGAAACGGAGTAGAATCAGATGGGCAGAAGGTTCGATTCGTCTGTATTTTAATATTTCGTCGAAATTAAAGACTGCCTTGCCACACAAAGCCCCTCCGCTCACGCCAACTCCCCTGCCAAGCGCAGAGCCATTCAGCTCATCTGTTGGCACAAATATATTGACAGTCTCTCTCTTTTTGGTGGCCATATTTCTGGTTTGCAGAATAAAGAGGTCTTTCTCTCCAGAACCCTCAAATGTGAATTCTATTTCCTGTGGACTCCATTTTTTTTCATAGATAAGCTTTTTTACCACATTCAGCAGTGCGTCATATATCTTGGGGCTGTACTCTTCCAAGGAAAACTCCGAGTTAAGGCCTGTGGCCTCCTTTTGTTCGATAGAAATAGGGTGGGTTGAAACCAGACCACTTACAATGTCCTCCCCCTGGTTTCCAGGGGTAAAGTCCCCCCAGAGACACAGCCTGTCTAATTTTTTCAACGGGTTGGCAGTAAAAACAACGCCTGTGCCGGATGTCTCTGATATATTTCCGTATGCCATTGCCTGCACAATAACTGCTGTGCCCCAGTAATCTGAAACCTCCATGATATTGCGGTAAACCCGGGCCTTTGGCGCATCCCATGAGTTCAGCACTATCCTGATGGCTGTCATTAACTGTTCCATCGGTTCGTCTTCGATTTCAAACCCTGACTCAAGCACCTTTTCCCTGTAAAGCATGGCAAGCTCCTTCATCTGCTCGCCAGTGAACTCACGTTTTTTGTCCACCCCGCACCTTTGCTTCTGCTCTCTCATCAATACTGAAAAAAGGTCTCTTTCCATGCCGAAAGCCATTGCCCAGGACTGTATAAAACGTCTGTAGTTGTCCCACGCAAACCATGCGTTTCCTGTCCTGTTTGCAAGCCCCTCAATAGTAGCCAGATTTGAGCCGACATTTATGATGGTGGCCATCATTCCTGGCATTGAAATGGCTGCCCCGCTTCTGACAGATAAAAGCAGAGGAGAGACAGGATCCCCATAGCGGCTCTGGGTCATCTGCTCCATTTTCTTGATACAATCCGTAAGCTGTGAGCGAAAGTCTCTGTAAACATTTGGGAATTTTTGAACTACAGGATAACATCTGAAAAGCTCCGTGGTCACGATAGTGCCGGAAGGAACTGGCAGACCTTCCTTTGCAAGCATCACTAAGTTGTATCCCTTGTTGCCAAGATGGATCAGGTCTTTTGTCTGTGGCATAGGCGAGTGGATGGAACACAGAATACGATCAGGGTCATAGCTCAGGAGGAGATCCAGATCCTTCTGGCTTAGGATGTCTTTCTGTTCGCCAACTATTTGATATATTCTGGAGATAAAGTTATCAAGGCACTGAAGCCCAAGGGTTATGGAGAGTTGATCCCTGTAAAAACGCTCTGTAACCTGATGGAAAAAGTCTGAGTGACCCTGGGTGTCCCTTGCAACCTTCCGGTATTTTGGCAGGAGTTTTTCTGTGCCGAGCTGTCTTAACACCCTTGACAGCACCTCCTGATGGGCGCTGATGTAATAAACATTGATTATGTCCTTGACGCCCTCTGAAAGCCCTCTGACTATGTCAAGATACTGGGAAAAGGTGAATCTTTTCACATTTACTGACTGCTCAAGAAGCGTGAGGTGTGTGGTGAATGTCCGTGAAAACAGACCATTAATTGTTAGAGCCCTGTTGAAAAGTTTCAGACACCTGGTGATCCTCATGAAGGTGGCCTTAGTGACAAAATTGACGTCCAGCCCCTGCACAAGCCTTTCAAAATAGAGATTGGCAAGTCCTTCAAGTCTGAAGGTGAGACTCAGCGCATCAAACTTTCTTTCGTGATAACGACCGTAAACAGACGGGATATCAACTGCAATGTGACGTTTGTAGTAGATGTCCTCCCTGATCTCAAAACGCTCTTTGCTCAGTATGATTTCCTTGAGCATTTCAAGCTCTGTGAGAATCACCTTAAGGCACTCCTCTGGATCATCTCTGCCAATAGCCTCAATAACAGTACTTAACTCGCTGAAACCCCAGGCCTTTGCCTCTTGCAGATGCTGAAGCGCCTCCTGTGTTCCAAGCCGGTACTTCATTGCCTCAAGCCTGAGCATTCTGACAAGGAGCGTCACTCTCTGACTCTCCCTGTCAGATACATTATCTATTCTGGCTATCAGGTGTAAAAGTCTTGGCTCCGGAAGGTTAAGTAGCTTTTCCATATTTTTAGAAAGCGTTTTCACTCCAAGGTTTTCAGCAAGACATTGCACAATTCTGTGCACTTCATCGAAAAAAGGACCGGATGTTTCAGTTTTTTCAAGAACGATCTGAGGAACAAAGTCCGCAAGTATGGATTTATCTCCAGTCTGCCAGAAACAGATTATGGCCTCGATGAAATCCACTATCAGGTTATTGCTCTCCACATGACACTGTTTTCTCAGAAAATGAATCAGTTTATCCTGACGTTTGCATAGTTCATCCAGTTCAGTTGATACATCACGAAGCAGGCCTTCGGCTCCAATTTCGTTGTAATAAACAGGCAGAATCTTGGCAAATTGTCTGACAAGATTATAGGCTGACTCAATGTCGGAGTTTAAAAGGTTTGTGACATCTTTTTGAAAAAGGTCAGTGTCTTTAATGCAGGTGCCTGAAAGGCTGATGTTGACAACTAAGGCTGAGAGCAGTGTGCGGCAAATACGCGGATTTTGACAGATCAGCTTCAGCCATACCCTGACATTTTGCAGATGAGCAGGGTTTGAAAGCACATGCCATTCCATATCCACACCTTTGACTTCAGGAGACTGAAAGCCAAAATCCACCACAAGTTCGAGAAAAAGCTCAAGAAGTCTCTCGTTATTGAGTTTGAATATCTCTGAACCAAGGGCTTCGATGCTTTGAAGGGCTGTCTGAGGAAAATTGCCCATGTGTTGTTTCAGCAGGGTAAAACTTTTGGGAAGCGCCTTCTGGAGACTGCCAAGCTGCGCCTCTTTGACAAGACAGATAAGTCTGCGGTTTATCTGACGAAGCACCTCTTCATGAATGCTTGAGAGCGCATCAATTTCGAGGAGGTGAAAGAGAAATAGGAGGTGCAGGTCTGCCTGCGCAACCTCACTGTCCTCGACATGGCCTCCGGGAAGCCTGCAGTATCGCTGGGCAAAGGTCTGAGCAAGTCCCCTGTAGTTACGCACGATCTCGAAGTGTCCTTTTGTGTGGCAGAGAGTTTTTATCCTTTGTTGCACAGGCATGGACAATGCAAGATTTTCGGTATGTTTCAGCTCTTTTGCCAGTTCTTCATGGGAAAAAGGTCTTAAAAGCTGTTTGATGTCCTGAAGCTCATCTTCTGAAATCTGTATGTGGTTCGCCTTGACGGTTTCGGTCACCCATTTCAGAGGGTCATCAAGTTCCAGCCAGTATCTGAGTTCTCTTAATGTCACTATTCGTAATAAAGATGCTGTGTTTTCCAGCATCTGTTCAAAAGAGTCTGATGAATCATGGCATGCTGTCTGCCCTGAAAGCGCTATGCGCTCCACGATTTTTGTTATCGAATGCAGGCTTCTTGCAATCGCCGTATGAATTGTATCAGGCATTTCAAGCATTGACTTAAATGTTTCAGAGATACATCCGCAGAGCAGTCTTAAATCCTGGGAGCCCTGAGTGATTTTTTCAAGAAATGCAAGGAGGCTGTCTATTGATTTTGCCCTTGAACTGTCTTTAGGGGCTTTTGTCGCGATGTCTATAAATGTCTGAACGATAATCTCTGTGGCCTGAATACCCACATGGGATCGTTGGAGAATGTTGAGGTTTTTGAGCGCAAACCCCCTTAATTCGTCTATCACCACATCCCAGTTCAGAAAAGGGTGATGAAGCTCTTTTACAAGATGCCTTGCCGACTTCGAGACACCCTGATAATCCTTCAATGCCTCAAAAAGTATTTCATAGCGCGGATCTATGGCGATATCCGCCACACGAGTTTCTTCAAGATTGCGTCGTAACGCCTCTGATTCGAGCATGGGCACCTTCCTCTTTATAAGTCTATCTTTAAGTGATTACGTCGTAAAAACGCTTTATTTGCTTTGAGGTGTACAGGAAGTACGCCTCATTCCTCAGAATTTGCGCACTTTGCATCTGAAGTTTTTTACTTAGCTATCTAAATTTTAGATTTTTTACAAGAGGGAAGTTCCAAAAATTGTTATTTTTATGCCAATTCTATGGACATCAGTTGATCGTTATCCCCTTGCAGTCATAATCCAGCCAGTTTGCAACATCCGCTGCATTTG
>DYLC01000092.1 GCA_020722285.1 Desulfobulbus propionicus
CCTGCACATGAGCAGGCCGATGACACAGCAGATGGGGTGCTGCTGGATAGTTACTTTCCATCTATTTATTTCTTGTCATGACATAGCTAGCTATGGCTCTAAGAGGTTCGGCAGTGTGGTCAAAGATATCAAGATATGAAATGGCGCCTTCCACAAGTTCGTTAAGTCTTGCTTTGGACGCCTCCATTCCATAAAGTTTTGGATAGGTTGTCTTTTCAAGACGCTTATCAGAGCCTTTCGGCTTGCCCATAACTGCTGGATCGCCTTCTTCATCCAGGATATCGTCCTTGATCTGAAACGCAAGCCCAAGGGCTGTGCCATAGTTTTTCAAGGCAATTCGTTTTGCTTCAGAAGCGCCTGCAAGCATTGCCCCTATCTCAACAGATGCGCTAATCAGCCTCGTGGTCTTGTTGAGGTGAATAAAGTCAAGGGTGGCTTTGTCTGTGTCCTTGTTTTCAAACAAAATATCAGCAGCCTGCCCACCTACCATGCCATACACACCTGCTGCGTTAGATAAAAGACAAATGGCAGCAAGTATATTGGCAAGCGCTGAAGGGCTTTGTTCCTGCAAGATAGCTGGGCTTGTGACATACTCAAAGGCATAGGTCAAAAGCCCATCGCCAGCCAAAATCGCCATTGCCTCGCCAAACTCCTTATGACAAGTGGGCATCCCACGACGCAAATCGTCATTGTCCATTGCTGGCAGGTCGTCATGGATGAGGGAATAGGTGTGGATCATCTCGATTGCACAGGCAAAAGATAGCGTAAGCTCATTAATGTTTCCGCCGCACGCCTCTGCCCCTGCAATGACAAGGATCGGCCTTAGACGTTTCCCGCCTGCCATAAGACTGTGTCTCATGGCGCAGAACACAGGAGATGATGGCAGGCGCTGCGAATCCAGCCACATTTCAGCTAAGTGTCTCTCAACAAGTCCTCTGCGTGTTTCACGATAGGCTCTGAAGTCGAAGTTCAAAAAAAGCTCCATTAATACATTGTCTTTAAAAGTGCGGCTGTCCATCGTTTTCTTCATGTATCCTCAAAACCTCTGCCCAGAACACATCCAGCAGGTCTTTTTCCGGTACCTTTTTCAGTATTTTCTCGCCTTGAAATATAATACCAAGCCCCTTGCCCCCGGCAAGGCCGATATCTGCCTCCCTTGCCTCACCAGGCCCATTGACCACGCAACCCATGACAGCGATCTTGATAGGTTTTTCAAGGGAAGCCGCGCGTTTTTCCACCTCTTCAAGCAGTCCAAACAGGTTGATTTCGCAGCGTCCACAGGTGGGGCAGGAAATTATTTCAGGGCCTCTATGCCGAATATGCAGGCTTCGAAGTATCTCGTAGGCCACCTTTACCTCCTGAACAGGATCTGCAGTCAATGACACCCTCATTGTATCGCCGATGCCGTCCATTAAAAGCGCACCTAATGCAACACTGCTCTTGACTGTCCCAGCGATCAGCCCGCCAGCCTCTGTGACGCCAATGTGCAGGGGAAAGTCACAGGCCTCTGACAGTCTGCGATAGGCCTCAACAGTTGAAAGGCAGTCAGAGGATTTGATTGAAACTTTCAGGTTTTCGTAAGACATCTCTCTGATCAGATTGATATTTCGTATGGCGCTTTCCACAAGGGCATCAGGCGTTGGCCCGCCATGTTTGAGCCTTATATCCTTTTCAAGAGACCCTGAGTTTACGCCTACTCTGATGGGAACGCCCCTTTCCTTCGCTTTTTCAACCACTTTTTTCAGCTTTTCAATGCTACCAATATTGCCTGGGTTGATCCTTATGCCGTCCGCCCCTGACTTCAGGGCTGCCACTGCGAGACGCCAGTCAAAATGGATATCGGCGATAATTGGCACGGAGGTTGCTTTTTTAAGATTACAAATAGCGTCTGCCGCATCAAAATCAGGCACTGCTACACGGACGATCTCGCAGCCAGCATTTTTCAATGCCTGTATCTGAGCCAAAGTTGCCTGGACATCGGTTGTATAAGTGTTGGTCATAGACTGCACTGCAACTGGGTGAGCGCCGCCGATCGGCACACTGCCAACATAAATAGTGCGTTTGGGTTTGCGAATAAAATTGACTTGCATCTGAGCTATTCCAAGTTATATTATTTTTCAAGGAGATTTACTATGAAAATCATCCCTCATCAAGGCGATACATCCCTTATTTATGATAAGAAAAAAACTTCTTCTGCCCAGCAGGGAGGCAATGTTTCTTTTTCGGACTGTCTGAACAGCCTTTGTGGCGCATCTTCAACAGAAGAAATCTCCCCTGCGTCACAGGTCTTTCAGCCGCCAGGTTACGCCCCGATTTCCCACCTTACCTCTGCCCAGGAACAGGCAATAGCAGCAGGAGAGACAACTCTTGGCCTTGTGGAGCACCTGGTAAACAGGCTTAAAAACAGTGAGATGAATGAGTCGTCCATGGACTCTCTGGCTGATCGCCTGGAGCTTGAAACGCAGAACTTAAAGCAGGCCAGGGATGGGCTTGATATCAACGACCCACTCAGAGACATCCTCGACTCCATAGGCGCGATGTCATATGTAGAGGCATTCAAGATCACACATGGCGAATACTCAAACTGAGGCAAATTCGCATTCGATAGACATATCTGTAGTTATACCTGTTTACAATGAGGAGGAAAACGTAAAACCTCTTGTAAAGAAGGTCTCTGAAACGCTTTTGCAGCTCGACAGACAATTTGAAATCATCGTGATTGATGATGGAAGCACTGATAATACTGTCAATGAGCTTAAAAGACTCAAACCAGCGCATCCAGAGCTTAAAATTATAGTCTTTCGCAGAAATTTTGGACAGAGCGCAGCCATGACAGCGGGTTTTGACCTTGCCCGTGGCAAGATTGTAGTATCAATGGACGGCGATATGCAAAATGACCCCAATGACATCCCCAAATTGATCGCCAAGATTGAAGAAGGCTATGACCTTGTAAGTGGATGGAGAAAAGACAGACAGGACCGTTTTTTTGACAGACGTCTGCCATCCATAATTGCAAATGCCATCATTGGAAGAAGCACAGGGGTAAGGCTGCACGACTACGGTTGCTCTCTCAAGGCCTACCAGCACGAAATTGCAGATAATCTGCTTCTCTACGGCGAATTACACAGATTCATTCCTGTGCTTGCATATTTTTATGGAGCCAGACTCACTGAAATCGTGGTCACTCATCATCCCCGTCGTTTTGGCAAAAGCAAATACAATATTTCCCGCACGGTAAGAGTGATCCTTGACCTAATCCTGATGCTTTTTTTCAGAAAGTTTGCAACAAGACCCCTTCAGTTCTTCGGACTTGGAGGTCTTATGGCGTCTGGCGCCGGTTTTTTGATAGAGCTTTACCTGTTATGGGTAAAATTTGGCCTTGGAGAAGATATCGGCACAAGACCTCTTCTGCTTTTCGGAGCAGTGTTGATCATTTCAGGGCTTGTGCTTTTTTCCATAGGCCTTGTGGCGGAACTGGTCATTCGAACCTATTACGAGGCATCAGGAAGGCGCATATACACTGTCAGAGAGGTTGTATAGGCGTTTGAAACTCAAGAAAACCATTTTTATCCTTGCAAGGGCATTGGTTGGCGCAGGACTTTTGTGCTGGCTCTTTTTCAAAACAGACATAAAAGCTGTCCTTGCATGTTTCAATTCCATCCCTGTCTGGGCATGGACATCAGCTGTAATCAGCACATTTCTATGCCAGTTAACAAGCGTTATTCGGTGGAACATCCTTGGAGCCACTTCCGGCTTTAAGGTGTCTTTTTCCAGTTATTTCCGGTATTATTTCATAGGAAACTTTTTCAGTCTTTTCCTGCCGTCGAGCATTGGCGGAGATGTGTTCAAGATATTCATGCTTTCCAAAGGCGAATCCAGGCGGATGGACGCCCTTATGACAGTGCTTGCAGACAGGGGATTTGGCATCTGCCTGTTGGTATTGATTGCCTGTTTTGCCGGATTTTTCGAGGGCTGGCTTGTAAATGACAGGCTAAAAATCCTGATACTAGGAGCTGCGCCTGTAGCCATGGCAGGGCTTGTTATGCCGCCTTTTCTGGAGAAATTTTTCCAGAAACTCCCTTGGCCTGACCTGCAAAAGTTTTTATTTAATGCCGTAATATTCTGGAAGAACAAACAGACTCTCGCAGTTGTGATTTTTTTGTCTTTTATGGTGCAGTTTTTTGGCATTATACCTGTCATATTTCTGGACCGAGGCATGGAGATAGGCCAGTCAGGTATGTTTTATTTTTATGTAATCCCGCTCGTGGTGCTTTTTGTCCTGCTGCCTGTGACTTTTAACGGTCTTGGTCTCAGAGAAGGAGCTCTTGTCTATTTTCTTGGCCTGAAAGGCGTGCCTGCTGAAAAAGCGATTTCCCTTGGCCTTGCGATGCTGGTCAGCCAGATGCTGGTTGCCCTTCTGGGTGGTATTTTTTATGTTTTTCATGGGCAAGAGCCTGCAAAAAACTGAAATATCAAGCGCACATCAGAACTGGCAGAATAAAACCATTCTCTTGATATGTCTGATTCTGTGCTGGCGCGTGCTTTACCCTGCCATTTCACCTCTCGATCTTTCTCCTGACGAGGCATATTATTGGGACTGGTCTCGAAGGCTTGACTGGGGCTATTACAGCAAGCCTCCCATGGTAGCCTGGATAAACTGGTTATCTACCTCGATGTTTGGCTCAAATACCTGGGCTGTTCGTCTGCCAGCAGCCCTGCTTTCAACTGCCGGCCTCTGGTTTGTATATCTCACAGCAGCAAGGCTTTATGATCAGCGCGCAGGCTTCTGGGCAGTGTTTGCATCTTTTGCAACCCCAGGTGCTGCTGTCATGTCATTTGCCATGACAATAGACGCTCCGATGATATTCGCCTGGACAGCCTCGCTGTTTTTCCTTACTCAGGCGATCTGGCAGGAAGATCAGCGAAAATCCATCCCATTCTGGCTTCTCACCGGTTTTTTTGTTGGCCTCGGGCTGTTGACCAAACAGACCATGATCGCCTTCTGGTTACTCGCATTTCTGTTTTTTGCAGTCTCTCCCAGACATTACAGGTTGCTGCTTACCCCTTGGCCGTATGTGGCAGGCATCATAACTGTATTGATGTTTACCCCTGTATTAATCTGGAACAGCGAGCATGGCTGGATTACATTTCAACACACGGCTCACCATTTTGAGCCTTCAAAAACCAGGGCGGTGCTTGATCTCAAGTCTTTTTTTGAAAATGCCGTCTCGCAAATCGCCATTCTGTCTCCTCTCACAGGTGGGCTGACTCTGATTGCTGGAATCGTCTCTCTATTTTCATGGCAACGAATTACAGATAAGGAGAGATTTCTGCTATGTTTTTCAGCCATCCCGCTTCTTGTCATAGCCATATTGAGTTTCAGGCAGGGGATAAATGCCAACTGGCCCGCGCCATTTCATGTGACAGGACTGATACTTCTTGCAGTCTGTTCAGAATCAAACAGGTTCTTTCAGGCTGGATGGCTCAGGAAGGCCTTCGGCTTTTTCCGGCACGGGGTGTTTTTTGGCCTGTTCCTCGTTATAATGATTTGGCTTTCTCCCTGGGTAGTGACCTTGACCGACATAAAAACAGAGATGTTTTCAAGGGTTATGGGCTGGCAGGAGCTTGGCCATGAAGTCTCTGAACTCATGAAACAGCACAACTGCGGCAAGGAATTGTTCCTGCTATCAAACCGCAGACAGATCACAAGTGAGCTTGCTTTTTATGTAAAAGAGCAGCCTGTAACCTACAGATGGACCGGCCCGGAAAGAATCGTCAAGACGCAATATGAACTGTGGCCTGGGCCGCCAAAACATGATGCCATTTTTGTGACTTACAGCCATGAAGTCCTTCCAAATAATCTTAAAACCTTTTATATTGACTCAAGAATGCTCAAGAAAATCCATTTGCAAGATGGCAAGGTCTTTAATGTCTATCTTTTGAAGAGCTGATGCCTTGAGCCGAACAGGAGAAAAACTATGACAGATAAAACCAACTCAAGTGAGCTGCCTACACTGAATAAAGAAGTGATTGACGTCCTGATGACAAATATCATTCCAACCTCAAAATATTTTGAAGTAAAATTTGACCACATGCAGTTCCAGATAAATGTGGTCCAAAAAGAGGTTGAAACTGTCAAAGAAAACATTAAAACCTTCCAGAAAGATGTTGATGACAGGTTCAAGCAGACCGACCAGAGGATTGTTGAACTAAAAAGCGATAT
>DYLC01000005.1 GCA_020722285.1 Desulfobulbus propionicus
CTTCCGCTAATATGGGCTCTGTGGATATTCAAAACTCTAATGTAAAGGGCACTGTATCCAATAAGGCAGACATCAAGAATGCCGCCAACATTGCTATAGGCGCTGGCGCTTCCGCTGACATGGGTTCAGTTGTAATCAAGTAGTTTTACTGACACTATCTAAATATCAGTCAAATTGTCTCGTGGTGGCTATCAAAAGACAGCCACCACGAAATTTTTTTGAGGTTCACAATGAAGATTTCTGTCTTTTTTTTCTCAGTTCTTTTGCTGTGTTTAATAGGTTTCTCTTTGTCTGCCATCGGAGATGACTTGAATGATGGCATATCCAAATACACTGAAGAAGGTATTGGCAAAGACAATGACGTTTTTGAAAAAGATATCAATATCAAATACTTAAAAATGAAAGCTGCAGGCAAGTCATCGGCCGCAAAACAAAAAGCAGAGGCAGAAGAGCAGGAAAAGTTTGCTGAGATGTATAAAAAGGAAAGGGAAAAAGAGCTTGAACAGCTTAAAAAGACACAGCAGGCGTCACAATCAAATAATTCAAACCCAGTCAATTCGATCAAGCAGGCGGGTGAAGTTCAATCTGCTGCCAGCAAAATGATACCAAGATAATAAATGGGGTAACTATGCAATATCACAAAGGCATGGCTATTAGTTTATTTGTATTTACAACCTGTGCATTTTCACTTGCAGCCTATGCAGACAACAAAATAATTTCCGGCGCAAAATCAGGTGATGTAATCAGTAATAAAAGTGTGGAGTTGCAGCCAGGTACAAAGGTAAAAGGCGATATCATTATCGTTCCTGACAAGAAAAGCAAACATGAAATAGAAGAGCAAGCTGCAATGGGGGAAGATGTGAACAGTGTCATACTTGGAAAAGGCAGCAAGGTAAAGGGTGATGTCGTCATACTGCCTGACAAACCAAATTTGAAATGGTAACCAGATAACATTTATATATTACAGAAAGGGTGGGATTATCTTATGGCTTTTGTAAAAAAACTTAAAACAAAGACATCCTGGTGTCTCAAGGCGGTTTTGATAGGCTGTGCTTCTATGGCGCTGGTGTCATGCGAAGGCGATCCTGGCAAGGTAGAGGTAGAGCTAAAAGAGACTGCTGCCTATACCAAAATTACTTCCTACACCAAGGCGCTTAGAGATATAGGCATGATGTCAGAGATATATGGAACTGGAGCTCTAAGAATCCTTGCAAGCCCTATTGGAGACAACACAGGTTCCTCTATGCCAACAGGTGGAGAGATACCAAGGGATATAACAGAGATGATGAAGAGTGCTCTCAATGCCATTGGAGGCAATGTTCTCTACATCCCTTATGACCCATCCTTTATCCAAAACTCGATGGTTACAGGTTATTCAGCCTTTGAAGACAAGATAAGCCCTGATGTCGTGGTTACAGGAGGCATCACCGAGTTTGACAGAGGTCTTGAGACCCGCGGCAAGGGTACAGAGGCAGGATTCGAGGCTGACATAAATATCGGAAGCAATGCTCCTGTGTCAGGAAAGGTCGGATTTGACTATTCGGATGTGAACAAATCAGGGCTTGCAAGAATAACTTTAGACTTCAATCTGGTAAACTTCAGAACGATGGCCGGCATTCCAAGGATGAATGCAGTAAACAGCATTGAGGTACACAAGGCAATGGCCGAGAAGGAGCTTGGTGTCACCCTTTTTGGAGCCAACTTTGGACGCCAAGGCTCCATAAAAAAGGTACAGGGTCGTCACGCAGCGGTCAGGCTTCTGGTGGAATTGAGCATGATCCAGGTAGTAGGAAAATACTCTGTGCTTCCTTACTGGAGGGTGTTGGGCGAGGATGCCCAGCCTGATGATGTCGTAACAGATGCATTTATTAAGGGGTATTACAAAATGGCCCCCGCAGATCAAATAGCCGCTGTTCAGGAATGGCTGTTCCTGCATGGCAATGACATCCAGATCAATGGCACATTGGATGCTTTAACGATCTCTGCAATCCAGAGGTTCAACCCGTCTTTTTCAGGCGCAAATGGGATGGTGGATGCTGATACTGCATCAAAGATTTATATGAGTATACCGATTGATAATAATGCTTATGGCAGACGGATGATGCTTGCAAGTGGCACATATACAGCTCCTGCTTCGCTGCCTGCCGCCCCTGCACCGGAGTATGTCCCATCAGTAGCTGTAGCGCCTGCGCCAGCTCCTTCTGCACATGTCCCTGTGGAAGAAGCGCCTCCTGTGCAGGCAAAACCGCAGCAGGCGCCTATTGCAGCAGCTCCGCCGCCAACACCACAGCCCAAACCTGCACAGGCAGCAGCTCAACCGAGGCAACCTGTGTCAACAGTGGAAACTGCACAGGTCGGAGGCGTTAAGCGACAGACTACGAAGAGTAGCCGTTCTATTGGGCGGATGCTTGGCGATTCGGATTGGTAGCCATGAAAAAATACCTGCTTACAGTATCTTTTGTTAGTTTCAGCGCCATGCTTTTGTTTGACAATACCTCCTATGCGGGCAACAAAAAAATGGTGGGGGACGAGGCAACCAGGCTGAATACTTTAAATAAAGAGATTGTAGCGTCACAACCTGACTTACCAATGGATGGGAAAGTCTATCTCTCAGGGAATGTCAAATACAAAAATGGCAAGCCTCATTTTGAGGGAACAAAAAAAATTATTAAAGGCAAAAAAGAAACGGCGACAGCCATACCAAACAAAAATCCTTCTGCACCAGTGGAACTGATGGCTGTTGTCCCCAGGTTTGATGTGGAACTTGGGAGGACATTTGAGCAGATGTCAGACATTGTAGCTATCAAGGTCAAGCTTGGGAGCAGCGGGGGATTTAAAGGCGTTTCTGACGGCATTGTCGTTGACAGCGCACATTTTGATGTGGTTGGAATGAAACACAGCGGCATAAAAACCTGTATGGTCAAGGAGGAAAATATCTATGTTGGCGCACCGAAACCTTAATATCTCTGTATTCCTGTTAGCCTTTTTTTTAGTGGCTGGACTGGAAGGAATGGCATTGGCAGGCAACAAACGCATTATGAGCATCAACGCAGCCAGAGTGACTGCGGAAAGGGCACTTGTGGAAACTGTCTATGGACTTAAGCTCAGGGCTACTGAGGAGGTTCAGGATATGATTGCCACAAATTTTGAAGGAAAAACAGAATCAAAGACGTCTGCAATGATGAAGGGGGTCAAGTTCGAGGAAATGGTTTATGACCCCCAGAAGGATATAGCCAAGACTGTTGCGAGCGTCACTTTGACGGAAATTACGAATGTTAATGGTGATACCATACCACTTGGCAACAAAACATTCAGACGTGTAGGCTTTGGCACCTCATCTCCAGAGACAGCAGGCCCGCTTAAGGCAATGCGCGCTGCAGAAATTGACGCTTATAAGCAACTAATGAAGCAGTTAGTGGGTTTTCAACTGGAAAGCCAGACAACAGTGGAAAACTACATGCTCACCTCTGATATCATCAGGACAAAGGTGATGGCGACCTTATTTATGGCGGAAATCTCTGAATATGGCTGGACAAAAGAAGGTGATGCCTATGTCAAGATGGTTCTCAACATAAAAGATGTGTCTGAAATGCTTGGGGAGAATCTTGTATCTGACAGCGAGACACTTGAGGTCGAAGGCTGGGGCGCACAGCAAGACGATTACAAAAAGGCTAAAAAATAGCGAGGTGGTTGTATGAACCAGGTCAGTCAGGAAAAAATCAAGATTTTTTTGTTAGGTGTTATAGCGTCCCTGTTGGTCATAATACTTCTCGGAGTGGCCGGAGGAAATCTGAATGAAGGAGCCTACTATGGTCCGCCAAACTATGGAAGATATCAGATAGCTTCATGGGGCACACAGCTTGGACCGAGCTCAGGGATTCTGGGAGTTTTTGTTGTGGATACTGTTTCAGGAGAAACCAAAACTGTCTATAGCAGGATTTATGGACAGGAGGACAATGGGGTTACGCTAAGAAATGAACTCTATAAGCCATTTACTGCAATTAAATAAGGTGTAATCATGCTTAACAGTCTGTTATCCAAATTGTCATTAGGGGTTGCTATGACCAGTGTGTCATGGATGTTTGGGGTCTCTGGAGTATATGCTGACAGCATCGTCATCGGCGAACGAGGGATAGTGCTGGATTCCAGCAGTGGTTCTAAAGTGGTTGTAGGTAAAAATATAGGAAAAGTATCTTCCAACGTGGACTCTATCTCCATCAATGGAGGCAAGGCAGTGACAGGCAGAATTTCCGGAGACTGTGAGGAGGGCAGTGGTAAAGTAAAAACAGAAACCCGTATAGTTTCTGGTTTTAAATCCATAAATGTGGAAGGCGCCTACGATCTTGTAATAACCGCAGGCAGTCCTTTTTCTCTGAAAATCACATCAGATGACAATCTCCTGCCCTTCATCAAAACCGCAGTGGAAAACGGGACACTAACTGTGACATCTTCAAGATCAATTTGCACTAAAGCTGACCTTAAAATTCAGGTAACAATGCCGGAATTAACTACTCTGACATCTGAAGGTTCTACAGATATAAACGTAATGGGCGTAAAGAACAAGAAGCTTAATCTCAATATAGGGGGATCTGGCACCCTTACAGCAGCAGGCGAAACGCAGCAGCTTGAAATAAATGCATCAGGCTCTGTTGATATAACTGCGACTGAACTCAAGGCAAAGACTGTATTTGTAAAGATGGAAGGGGCTGGCGATGCAAAGGTCTCTGCATCGGATACCTTGAAAGTCAACCTGGAAGGCGCTGGCTCTGTATTGTACAAAGGAAAACCCCAAATCACCAAGACAATTGATGGGGTCGGTGAGGTTGAGCCTTTAACCGAGTAATAATGTCAGATGATTTCAAAAACGCTGCCAATCACACTATGGCTGTGCAGTGTTGTCTCTTTTTCGCATTTCTTGTTATCAGTTTACTCTCTTACTCTTTACTCTTTGCATCAGTTAAAGATGCTGTCGTAAAAATTTATACAGTCTCAAACGCCTATAACTATCATGAACCATGGCAAATGATGGGTCAAAAATCCAGTCATGGTTCTGGTTTCATTATTGAGGGAGAAAAAATTCTTACCAATGCCCATGTAGTAGCTTGGGCAACCTTTGTGCAGGTTCGACGCTCAGGTGAGGCAAAAAAATACACGGCAAAGGTGGAAGTAGTAGCTCATGAATGTGATCTTGCAGTTCTTTCTCTGGAAGACAAGAGTTTTTTCAATGGGATCACTCCTTTGAAAATATCATCTCTTCCCGAATTGCAGGATGAAGTTGTGGTTTATGGCTTTCCTGCCGGTGGTGACAAGTTAAGTCTTACAAAGGGTGTCGTTTCAAGAATAGAACACATTATCTACAGCCATAGCGGGGCCTACCTGCTGGCAGGCCAAATTGACGCATCCATAAACAGTGGAAGCAGTGGCGGTCCTGTGCTGAAAGGCGAAGACGTTGTGGGAGTGGCGTTTCAGGGGATGCTGAGGAGTGGTTTTGAAAACGTAGGCTACATTATCCCTGCCCCGATAGTCAAACATTTTCTTAAAGACATCCAAAATGGCAAATATGACGGCACTCCTGAACTCGGGATATTCATGCAAAAAATGGAAAATCCAGCTTTGCGCAAAAAATATGGGATGTCGGACATCGAAACAGGTGTTCTTATAAACAGAGTTTATCCTGACAGCCCGACTAAAGATAAAGTTCTTGTAGATGATGTTATCTTGAAAGTTGACGGTATCACTGTGGAAAACGACGGAACAGTTGAGTTTAGAAAGGGAGAGCGGACATTTCTTGGCCATCTCATCCAGACAAAATACATCAATGATATAGTTACAATTGATCTCCTTAGAAATACTCAGAGAATTAAGGTTGATGTCAAACTGGAAAAACCAATTGGTTGTGAAAGGCTTGTACCCAATATGAAGTACGATATGCAACCGACTTATCTTATCTATGGAGGGTTGGTATTTACTCCGCTAACCCTGAATTATTTAAAAGAATATGGAGATGAAAACGACTGGTCTGCCAGAGCACCTTCACATCTTGTGCATTATTATTTAAACGAAGAGCCTAAACAGGACAGGCGGAGTATAATAATCATCAGCAAGGTGCTGGCTGATGAGAGTAACATTGGGTATCATGCCTATCAGGACGGCGTGGTAGTAAAAATCAATGGCAGACATATCAATACAATAGATGATGTGGTCAAAGCACTATCGGAAAACAGCGGAAAATTTGTTGAAGTAGAAGATACAAAAGGCTATCGCCTGGTACTTGACAGACAGATGGCCATTGAGGCAAAAAATAACATACTCAAACGTTACAAGATTACAGCGGATCGTTCACTTGACCTGCTATAAGCAGGCGCTGGAAATGGTTTCTGAATCCTCAATAGCTGAAAGCGTTATCAATTCCCAAGCGCTGACATCCCGTTTTAACGCCTCCATCAAGGATTGATGCATTGTGTGCCCACTTTTATATGCGGTAATCTTTCCTATAATTGGATGCCCCAACAGATACATATCGCCTACGAGGTCAAGCGCCTTATGTCTTGCGAATTCATCAGGGTAGCGAAGACCTTCAGGATTCAAAATGCTATCATCTCCCACTACTACAGCATTTTCCAGAGAACCCCCTCTGGCAAGTCCATTTTTTTTGAGAAAATCAACTTCATGAAAAAAACCAAATGTCCTTGCCTTACTGATTTGTTTTTCAAACAGACAGGGGGTCATCAAATCAACTGATATCTTTTGCTTTGATATAACTGGATGTTTGAAATCCACTTCAACGTCCAAAGCAAAATGATCCCACGGTTCAATGGCGATACATTTGTCATCCTGAGTGATTTCTATTTTTTTAAGTATATTGATGTATTTTTTTTCTATATGCTGTCTTGACAAGCCAGTATTTTTTAAATACTGAATAAACGGATAAGCACTGCCATCCATTGCAGGAATTTCAGGGCCATCAATTTGCACCACAGCATTGTCTATTCCAGTGCTGAAAAATGCTGCCATGAGGTGCTCTACTGTCGATATCGTGCCTGCCTGTGTCCCAATGGTTGTAGCAAACCTGGTATCTTTTATCTGGTTTACGGAAGCTTGAAATAAAGCCATTGGATTTATATCAGTTCGGATAAAACGAATGCCGCTGTTTACAGCCGCAGGCTGAACAGTCACTTTTACATTGGCTCCAGAGTGAAGACCAATTCCAGTAAACCTGACAGGAGATTTAATTGTCTGCTGAAAAATCATTAATCTCACCATAGCAAATTATTGATCGTGAATAAAATGTAATTTGCATGGATAATGCCAAAATATGTCAAATCAATTTCTATAAAAAATTCTGATGGTTATCATTGGCTGGCCGATTTTGCATAGATATTGAGACGCAAAAGGCTCGTTCGAACAACAAAGCAAGAGACTTTTTTGTCTCTCAGGTAACAACCTGCATCACGTTGATCTCTCTACGTTGCTCTTCCTATTCTATCAATCCTATTCTCTTAAGATATTTTTGATCCTTCGACCAATTTTTAAGCACCTTGACCCAGATATCAAGCTCAATGCGAGCATCCCACATCTGCTTGAGTTCCTCAAGAACCAACCGTTTGTTTTTTCTTATAAATTTAGCATCTTTTCCGATGATTATGCCTTTTTGAGATGGCTTCTCCACATAAACTGTAGCATGGATTGTAATGGTTTTTCTATCTCTTGTAAACTCAAATGGCTCCACCTCTACAAAAGTGGAATATGGCACTTCCTCTTCAGCCATCAAAAATATTTTTTCCCTAATAAGTTCAGCGACAAACATCTCCTTAGTCTGATCTGTTAAAAATGTAGCATCATAAAACTGAGGGCCTTCTGGCATAAGCCTCATAGTTTCATCAAGCAAAAGAGCAAGTCCTTCATTATGTATGGCTGAAATAGGAATAATTGACTCAAATGGAAAAAAATCCTTCATTTCATTTATGATAGGCAGCAGATTTTCCTTTGCTACCAGGTCAATTTTATTTAGCACCAATAGAACTGGCTTGCCTGTATGTTTCAGCAGATCGAGAATGGCAAGCTCTGTAGCTGGCCACCTTCTCGTGATATCAACAACAAGCAGAACAGCATCCACATCAGCCAATGCTTTCGTCGCCCAGTCCACAATAACTTTGTTCAGGAGGTGCTTGGACTCATGGATTCCTGGCGTATCAACAAAAACAATCTGGAAGTTTGCACCAGTAAGTATCCCCCTGATTTGT
The DNA here is from genome assembly GCA_020722285.1 of Desulfobulbus propionicus. GTDB lineage: Bacteria > Desulfobacterota > Dissulfuribacteria > Dissulfuribacterales > DYLC01 > DYLC01. Next base: position 8,244 of record DYLC01000005.1, read on the forward strand.
TGCCTTGTGGTCTGGGGCTTTGGGGTAGTAATAGCAATTTTTTGCCCTAATAACTGATTAAGCAATGTGGATTTGCCAGTATTTGGAGCGCCAATAATGGCAACAAAACCAGAACGAAACCCTTCTTTGCCCTGTGTGGTAATTAACTGATCATTCTCCATTTCTGATAACCGATTATCTTGTTAATATAGTTTATTAACCTATAGTGCCTGCAAAAACTTCAACAATACTATTTGGTTGTGCAGTGTCATGATGGCTTGACAGCGAGGTGTATATACAAAGAGTCTGTTGAGCTGTTAGATGACAAGCTATTGTGAGTTTAAGCTCGTTATCTTTTTACAATCAGCCAAATTTTTTATACAAAGTTGTTGTATCCTCGCGCCTTTCTAACGAACAAATCTTTATTTTTTTGGAGTTACTTGAGGATAGTTCAAGAACTGCCTGGAGCTGGAAGTTTTGCAATTGCTTCCCTGGCAGCTCTCTGTTCTGCTTCTTTTTTGTTTTTTCCGCTTGCCATGACGATAAACCTGTCTTGTAAATACAAGGCAACTGTAAATTTTTTATCATGATCCGGCCCTTCAGATGCCTCGACCCTATAGGTTGGTGCGGTTTTATAAAGCGCCTGAGTATGCTCCTGCAATATGCTTTTATAATCATTAAGGGGAGTTTCCGGATCAATCTGTTCAATTTGAGGCATAAAAATCTTTCGCACCACCTCTAAACTTCGCTCATAGCCACCATCAAGGTATATGGCTCCTATTACCGCCTCAAATACGTCTGCAAGGATAGATGGCTTGTTGTAACCTTTGGCGTTGAACTCACCCTTGCTGAGCCTGATATAGTGTGAAAAAAAGAGTTTCTTTGCCAAGGAGGCAAGCCTGGTTTCATTGACCAAGCTTGCTCTCATACGCGTCAATACGCCTTCTGAATACTTGGATGCAAAAGATTCAAAGAGGATATGACTTATAATGAGCTCCAGAACAGCATCACCTAAAAATTCCAGCAATTCATTGTCAGCCACAGAAGCCTCTTCACTTTTGCAGGAACTGTGGGTCATCGCTTGTACCAATAGGTTGATATTGTTAAATGAATAGCCGAGTATACTTTCAAATTCATTAAATTTTTTATTTTGTAGCTGAGGATATATATTGCTCATGTTTTAATTATATCAAGATTATATGAAGTTTGACTAATTTTAAGCAGGCTCAAGATGCTCAGTGTTATTACACTCGGACATCAAAGCTAACTGCTTTCAATAAATTTTGCAGGGATGGTTCTATGGCGAGTTTTGTTTTAACGACCCATACAGGATATGTAAAATTGAAATCATGCAGTTTTATTGCATCCTTTTCCGTTGTAACAAGGGCATCAGCTTGTATTTTTTGGGCAATCTTGCAAAGCTCGAAAACGTCGTCCTGTGTATAACAATAGTGATCCGCAAATAACACCTGTTCTATCACAAAACCACCTGAACTGGAAAGGGTTTTTACAAACGCCTCTGGATGTCCTATGCCACAAAAGGCGACCATTTTTTTTTGATGTAACTGATTAACTCCCACAAACTGTCCGTCCAGCGATGTCACACCTGCAACAACGGTTTTGCTTATAAGCATATCAGCATCCGGGGCAAGCTTCTTTAGTGTTTTTTGCAGTCTTAATATCTCTGAAGAATCAGCGAAGACGTCAGCCATGGTTATGATAACTGCATCTGCCTTTGACGCGGCTTCAAGGGGTTCTCTTAGGTCACCACCAGGGAAAACTTTTATATTACCAAATGGGTCAATGGCTGAAAAGCACAGTATATCCATGTCCCTATCAAGTTTCATGTGTTGAAAACCATCATCAAGTACAATTATTTCAACTCCATTTTGCACTGCAAGCATTCCTCCCGCGCGCCTGTCCGATCCCACAACAACCACAAGTCCTGGTAGTTTTTCGGCCATCATCATAGCCTCATCACCGGAAATTTTGACTTCTGTTAAAATCTCCCTGCCATCTGAAACAAGTACAGGGCCCTTTCCTGCCTTACCCTTGTATCCTCGACTCACAACAGCAGTTTTTTTCCCTTTTTTAATAAAAAAATCTGCTATCTCCATGACTACCGGGGTTTTCCCCGTACCACCCATAGTGATATTTCCAACACTTATTACAGGAACAGGCAGTCTGTATCGTCTCAACAGATTGTTGTTATACAAAGCCCTTCTCATCTTCATCGTCCACCCATAGGCAAAAGAAAACATAGCGCCGATGCGAAATAACTGGTTCTTGTATCTGCTTAAATCCATGTTAAATCAGATTGTCATGTGCCCCTTCAGCCAATCAATATGCCTTGATATGACGCCCTTGTTGCGCATGGCAAATTCCATGGCATTTCTGCCTATGTCCTTGCGCAGCATTCTGTCTGAAAAAAAAGAAGCAAGCCTTTCAAAAAGCATGTCGTCATTCTCTACCAGAACTCCACCGTTACTAAGCAGAAGCCCATGAGAAACCTCCTCACAGCTTTCAACAAAAGGCCCAAAAAGAACAGGTATGCCATGCTGGGCAGGCTCAAGCAGATTATGCCCTCCAACTGGAACAAGACTTCCTCCCACAAACGCCGCATTCGCCACTCCATAAAGGCTTGCAAGCTTACCCATCTCATCCACTATTGTAACATCAGCCCCGCCTTCTCCACGACAATGGCTCAACCTCTGTGTGCTAAGCCCATAGCTTTTGGCAAGCTTCAGGATCTCTTCCACTCTTTGGATATGACGAGGCGCAATGAGCAGTTTTATCTCTGAAAATAACTCCTTAAGCCTCTTGTGAACCTTAAAAACATCTGCCTCCTCTCCCTCATGGGTGCTGCCTGCAATCCACAAAGGGACTTTGGGATTAATGGCAGTTCTGGCAAAAAATATCCGTTTTTCTTCCAGACTCAATGGGTTAACATCAGAATCAAACTTCAAATTGCCCAACGCATACACCCTGTCAGGCTCAATGCCAAGCTCAATCAGTCTGACCTTGTCAGCCTCGGACTGCATGGAGATAGCCTCGAAGCCATCGTAAAGAAGCCTTGCAAGATACGGGAAAAATTTTAGCCGTGAAGAGGCCTTGGACGAAATACTTCCGTTTATGAGAAAAACTGGTACGCCTGCCTCTTTGAACGTCCATATCCAGTTCGGCCAGATATCAGTTTCAACAATAACCAAACAACTCGGCTGATAGCAGGCCATAAAACGTTTTACTGAAATGCGAAAGTCAAAAGGTGGAAAGATAATCTGGTGATATGGGAAAAGCTGGCCAAGCCTCTCTGAACCACTTCTAGTCGTGGCTGACAGGATCAAACCTGATTGAGAAAAAGCATTCTCCATGCCACGAATAAAGGCTGCGGCTGCATTGACCTCGCCTAATGACAGGGCATGTATCCATGGCCTTTTTTGCGCACATTTGCTGAAAACAACATTTGGAGAACATGGCGCATTTCCATATTTACTTCTACTCGTTAAATCAAGCCCTAAACGTTGTGCTGCGATTTGCCTGTAATAGCCGTTAGTTGCCCCCAAAAATAACAAAATGGGCGCTAAAGCCGGTATGGAAGCTAATTGCAGAATATTGTAGAGTGTCAAAAAAAAATGGGAATCGGTTTTTTGAGACATGAATGACGATAACAGGGAAGCATCTGCAACACAAGCAGTAAGGGTACAGAAATTTTTGTCGCAAGCAGGGTTTTGCTCAAGAAGAAAGGCGGAAGAACTGATCATTACAGGCAAAGTCAAGGTAGATGGACAGGTTATAACTGAACTGGGCACTAAAATTTATCCTGACAGACAAACTGTAGTTGTGGATAACAAGCACATCAATGGTGTTAGGAAAAGAACCTATGTCTTGATGCATAAACCTGCAGGCTACCTCACAACACTGCATGATCCTTTTGCAAGACCAACCATTCTGGATATTCTCCCCAAAAATATGCCCCGCATTTTTCCTGTTGGCAGGCTGGATATGAACAGCGAAGGGCTGTTATTGCTGACTGACGACGGAGAGTTGACCAAAAGACTTCTACATCCAAGCTTCAAGGTAGCCAAAACATACAGATGCGTTATTAGCCCCATTGCTTCCAACGAACAACTGGAGAGATTACGAAGAGGTATTGTGGCAGCAGGATTAGGGCCGCGTAAAACAATGCCATGCACAATCAAAACCATTCGACAAACCCATGACAGATCTACTGTTGAAATCACCCTTAAAGAAGGAAGAAAAAGACAAATAAGGTTGATGTTTCAGGCTGTTGGCTGTGAAGTGCTGAGATTGATAAGAATCAAAATGGGTTCTCTTGAACTTAAAGATCTTGCTGCCGGAACTTTTCGTGAACTTACAGAAAATGAAGTGGCAAAACTTAAAACAGAAGCTGGTCTGTAACAGTTACGGTTACAGACCAGAATAAGTTGCGCTTTAACGAATTATTTTTACATTAGAAGCCTGAGGTCCTTTAGGGCCGTCGGTTACCTCAAACTCTACGTCCTGTCCCTCTTTCAGGGACTTAAAACCCTCCTGCTGCACAGCACTGAAATGTACAAATACGTCCGCTCCACCATCCTGACTGATAAACCCATACCCTTTCTGGTCATTAAACCATTTGACCTTCCCTTTTGCCATTTGACTTACTCCTTTGTTTATTACATATTTGGGATTACCCCACTTGAAACGCAAATCACAACCGATAGGTCTGCCGTCAACTTTGCACTGCGATGGCGACAAAAGGGTCTGCCAAACATCAAAGGTAAAACGTGTTGCCACTGCCACATCGGATGTATTTTTATAGTTAGTATCAAAGTAACCATAAAACAACTTGAACGTCAACTAAAATTTGGATAGTACAATGCAAATGATGCGTCTTGATAGTGGGAAGTTCTAAAAATTTCTAATTTCTGGAATTTCCCTACAGATGAAAACAGTCTTGTTGAATCTTGGCAGCGCATTGTTATTACTGTATATCTGACAGATATGAAAGTAAGATGTTGCTGACTGGAGGGTTGAAATGGGCATAAATAATGTTGTTTTTCTTGAGATACTGGAATGGTTTGATGAAAGCGGCGCAGAGGTGGCCCACAGGCTGCCTCAAGAGGGTTCTGGAGAACTCAAGTTTGGCGCTCAGGTTATAGTCAGAGAGAGCCAGGCAGCGGTCTTTTATTCAAGCGGCGTGGCCTGTGATGCCCTTGGCCCTGGCAGACACACCCTCAGCACTTACAACATACCTGTCCTTACGAAACTTCTTTCGCTTCCCTGGGCATTTTCAAGCCCGTTTCGGGCAGAGGTTTACTTTACAAACCTCAAGATATTTAACAACCTACGTTGGGGCACAAGAGACCCTGTTGCATTCAGGGACAGAGATCTTGGGCTTGTCAGAATCAGGGCTAATGGCATTTTCAACCTTCAGGTTACCCAGCCTGTTCTGTTCATCAACAGCCTTATTGGCACGAGTCCGAGTTACACAATCGGCGATCTCGAAAAATATTTTAACGAGATTATCATCTCAAGGCTCAATGACCTCATGGGAGAGGAACTCGACACTCTTTTTGATCTGCCAGGCAGGTATGACGATTTCTCAAAAAATCTCTCTACAAGATTGGAGCAGGATTTCAGCGAATATGGCCTTGCATTGCGTGGTATCTATATCAACTCTATAACTCCTCCAGGAGAAGTGCAGCAGGCCATTGACGACAAAGGCAGACTTGCGCTTTTAAATGCCAACCTTGGAGACTTCATGCAGATGAAGGCAGCCATGGCAATGGAGGGGGCGGCGACGTCCGGCAATGGCGCGGCCGGCGCAGGAGTGGGCATGGGTATAGGGATGCTGCTTCCAGGGATGCTGACTGCATCACAGGGAATCAAGCAAACTGAGCTGCAACTACAGACCTGCCCCAAGTGCGGGACAACAACCGGCGCTGAATCCAAGTTCTGTCCAAGCTGTGGACATCAACTCCTTACCATCCGAAAGTGCAGGATGTGCAGCGCCGACCTGCATCCTGCATCACGATTTTGCCACAAATGCGGGGCAAAAGTGGAACAGGAGAAAGAGCCACGGATATGCAAGGAATGCTCAATGCAAAACAGACCTGAGGCGGTTTTCTGCAACAATTGCGGCGCCAAACTGTAACGGAGCCTTATTCCTTTGGCCGGAGTTGCATCCTCACTGAAGTGTCCTCAGTGCTCAGGCAGTATTGAGTTTTCAGGGGCAGAGACCGTAGTTACCTGCGGATTTTGCAAAAGCAGGCTTTACATGGTCACAAAAGGGGCTTTCAGGTTCCTGCTTCTGCCAACAGGCTTTGAAACTGCCGGAAATGAATTGCCTTCAAACCTGATTTACATACCTTTCTGGCGCTACAAGGGCGGTTTCTTTCGTGTTCTTGAGGATTTCAGCATCCAGTGGAGCAATTTCGACAGCACAATATGCGCTATCCCGGAACTTATGGAAAACCTCAACCTTGGCATCAGACATCAGACCATGACAATGCGTTTGCTTGATGATATGCAAAAAATGCCTTCACCTCAAATTAGTTTTCACGAAGGCCTGGTTAATGCCCAGAAACGTTTTGGGACATTTCTTGCTCAACCGCAGCTTGAACGTTTTATCGGAGCACATCAAAGCGCAATCTATGCCCCTTTTGCAATCAAGAACAGGGCGAACAAGCACCTGCTTGAACCATTGATACAAGGCATGGCAGCCCTGTCTGTCAGCGATAACCTGCTTCAGGCCCTTTTGGCGCCAGTGGACAGATCGGGGGCTACTGCCCTTGTTCCCCTTTTGTGCCCTGAATGTGGTGCTGATATGCCTGCCCAAAACAGGGTTATAGCGCTAATGTGCGATAGATGTCAAAAGGCATGGCATATAAGAAAGCGGAGATTTTCTCCCCTTTCCTATCGGATCGTTGCGCCTTCAGGGGCTGATTTTAATGCCAAAAGCGTGGGCATCTGGCTGCCTTTCTGGGTAACAGAGGTTAAACTCAACGGGCTTGGCCTTGACAACAGGGCAGCCTTTAACCTTGCAGCAATCTCCTACTGGCCAGTGAACAAAGACTGGCATGAAAAAAATATCTGTCTTGTGACCCCTGCCTTCAATCTTTCCCCCAAGATGCTTTTGAAATTGTCTGCCAAGATGACCATAGCGAGGATCTCTTACGATTCAAGCGAAATAAAACTGGATTGCGGCGCAAGACTTGCGCCAGTAACCCTGCCTTACGATGTCTCAGCAAAAATGTTCAAGTTTATACTTGCGGAGTTATTCCAGCGCCACAAAAAAATCGCCCCTCTGGTCCATGACAGCGGCATCAAGGCAATCAATACAACCCTTTGTTATCTTCCTTATAAACAAAATGGAAATGATTTAATATGTCAGCATACAGGAAACGCTATCTCTGCCCAGGCTGTTGAGATAGGTATGCGCATAATATCTCCTTAATGCTTAATCTTTTAAAAACTGGTAACTATTCAGTATAATGCCGAAAACGAACGAAAACCACCATACTGATGATATGCGTGGTCTGAAGATACAGACCACGCCGCAGAAGCGATGGGGAACTGCCCACCCTTGAAGAACAGGAAAAGACCTAATAGAATGGGCGCTGAATGAAGCGGTTGACAACAAGACAGAGGCAGCCCGGATCCTTGGTATTGACAGGGTATCGCTTTGGAGAAAACTCAAAAAATTCGGGATGGAATAAGGTCATGTTCAACATCATTGAGCAGTATCCAGTTAAAAAGCTTTATAACCTCGTAAGACTTCAAAGAGCAGGGGATATCCTGCTTTCAGGGCTTAAGATGACGTTATCTGAGGTCAATCTCCTGCTGACAGATCAGAATGGAATAAAAGCATTGAATGAGAAATGGCTGCAAAGGCCGTGGCCTACAAATGTGATTTCATTTTCTCCTGCATATGATGAACATGCCCCGATCTCCCACCAAAACGGTTTCCTCGGCGACATTGTGATTTCAGTGGATGCAGGATGCAGGGAGGCTGAAGCACAGGGAACCGATCTCACGACCAGAATCGAACAGCTTCTGATCCATGGCATAGCGCATCTTCTTGGTGAAGATCACGAACAGGGAAAGCAGGCTGCCGGGAAACAGGCGGAGAAGGAATTTGAACTGCAAAAACTACTTATGAAAGGCGGGATGCAAATGGCGGAACTTTGCGTAAATATTGACCACATTGCAACTATCAGACAGGCCAGGGGAGGGGTTGAGCCGGACCCTGTCCATGCAGCCACTCTCGTGGAACTTGCCGGTGCAGACGGCATTGTCGTGCATCTTCGTGAGGACAGGCGTCATATCCAGGACAGAGATTTGAAACTGTTGCGGGAGATCGTGCAGACAAGGCTGAACATGGAGATGGCGGGCACAAAAGAGATGGTGTCCATAGCCTGTGATGTCAAGCCCGATATAGTCACTCTTGTTCCTGAAAAAAGACAGGAACTCACCACTGAAGGTGGGCTGGACGTAATAAAAAATCTTGTTGCCACAGGCGATGCAGTTGCAACCCTGAAGGCTGCCGGAATACAGGTCAGCATTTTCATTAACCCTGATAAAAAACAGGTTGAGAGCTCATTTTCCATCGGAGTGGACTGCGTGGAAATACACACAGGCCGCTATGCTGACGCAGACAATGTGGCTGCACAGGATGAAGAGTTTGAAAGGATCGTAGAGACTGCTCGAATCGCAAAAGAGTATGGCCTCAGAGTCCACGCCGGTCATGGTCTCAACTACCGCAACGTCGCAAGGCTTTCGCCAGTGGCAGACATTGACGAGTTTTCCATCGGACATTCGGTCATTGCCCGGGCGGCACTGGTGGGAATGGAGCGGGCTGTCAGGGAGATGCTCTCGCTTGTAAAACGCGGGATGCCTCTGTGATTGTTGGCATAGGCATTGATCTGGTACACATCCCCCGCATAGCCAGGGCAATGGAGCGATGGGGCACACGCTTTCTCGAACATGTTTTTACAGAGCAGGAAATCGGATTCTGTATGAACTCAAACCCCCCTGAACTTCGCTTTGCAGTGCGCTTTGCAGCCAAGGAGGCCTGCTCAAAGGCCCTTGGCACTGGCCTTCGTCAGGGTGTCACATGGAAGGACATGGAGATTATGCACGAATCATCTGGCAAACCCTTGCTAAAACTCTCTAATCAGGCGCTTATAAGGGCAACCCTGCTTGGCGCGAAGCAACTTCACATAAGTTTGACGCATGAACGAGACTATGCCAGCGCCGTGGTCATACTTGAAAGATGATGGCGTCGCAAAAAGTCGCCAACTGCCCCAACTACTGCTATAGTGCGCTGCATCCTTTCAGGCTGGAAACAGCTCATTCAGGGCATCATAGAATTGACGTCTGGAAAATGGTTTTTTTAGATAGTAATTAATCTCAACTTCACTGGAGTTTTCTTCATCCACAAAGGCATTATAACCAGAGATCAGGAGCAGGGTTATATCTTTTTTGGAAGCGCGAATCTTTTGCATCATTTCCAGACCGCTCATCTCAGGCATTGAGTAGTCGGTTATGATAAAGTTGAAACGTTCCGGTTCCTTCTCAAAGGCCCTAAGGCCTTCAAGCCCGCTTGTGCAGACTTCGTAACTCCAGCCGATATCGGTGAGCAAGGCAGACAAAACATCCCTGATAGGTGCCTCGTCATCCACAAGCAGGACATTTTTTTTCATTGCCCGGAACCTGCTGAGATCACCCCCTGAATCTCCTCCACCATCACCATTCTGGATAACCCCTTCCTCTGACACTGTCGGCAGATATACATCAAACCTCGACCCCTTGTCCTTTTCGCTTGCCACTGTTATCTCTCCCTTGTGCTTCTTTACAATCCCAAGCACAGTGGCAAGACCAAGACCAGTGCCTTTTCCAACAGGTTTTGTGGTGAAATAAGGCTCAAATATCCTGCTTAAGACATCTGGCGTCATGCCACAGCCATCATCCTCCACAGAAAGCCTGACGTAATCGCCAGGGGCCAGATCATGTACACCCTGCATGTTGTCAGAAACCAGCCTGACCTGCGTCAGCGTGACCTTGAGTCGTCCTTTTTCACCCATTGCATACACTGCATTGACACACAGGTTCATCAAAACCTGCTGTATCTGCCCTGCATCTGCAAGCACCATACGGCACCTTGGGTCTATGTCAGAGGTCATGGCGATAGTTGCTGGGATGGTATTTCGCAGCATTTTTATGGTTTCTTTCACAAGCGGCTGAAGCTGTATCGCCATCATGGAGGTGTCGAGTTTGCGGCTGAACGTCAATATCTGTTTTACGAGGGCGGCAGCCCTTTCACTCGATTTAAGGATGTGGTCAAGATATTTCAGCAGTTTTTCATCACCCTTCTGTTTGCAAAGCTCGATCGTCAGTTCAGCATAACCCATTAACGCCATCAATATATTGTTAAAATCATGGGCTATGCCGCCGGCAAGCGTGCCGATTGCCTCCATCTTCTGCGCCTGGCGCAACTCCTCTTCTTTCTTTAACTTCTGTGTAATGTCGCGTGCAACAACAGCCATGCACACAAAGCTGTTGTTTTCATCCAGAACAACAAAGGCGTTTACTTCCACTGGGATAGCCTTGCCTCCTGAATGCAATAGCTGTGCAACACCATGCCACTCCTGCGTATTCGCAATTGCCTTGGTGATATCCTGCTGCTCCTGTGATGAAAGAAATGAAACAAGAGAATATGGCGCTATATCACTATTGCCACCAATGCTAAGCATATCTCTGCCTGCTTTATTGATGTATTCTATCTGGGTGTTTTTATCGCAGAGAAACACTGCCGCATCTGAATGCTCTATTACTGCGGCCAGCTTCTTGAGCTGTCTCTCCGCATCCTTGTTAGCGGTGATGTCCGTCGCTATTTCCAGCCTTACAATCCTGCCATCCACCCATTTTATTGCCCTGTCCACACAAAGATAGGTGCGATGATTGTCAGTATTCCTAAACTCCCATGTGTAGGGTTTGGCAAGGAAGCCATCCTCATTTATCAGATAACTGTTAGTACAGAAAGGACATGGTCCTGATTGTTCAGCAATGGCCTGCCAGCATATCCTGCCTGTTATATCCCCGAATATATCCTTTACGTATTGGTTTACATATAACAGCTCATAGGTTTTCATATCAGAAACATAAATAATCGCATCAATTCCATCGAGTATAGTCAGCAAACGCTGATGCGCCTCTTTAGTATGCTCTATTTGTTTCTGCTGCTCATCCACCATTTTATTAAAGGCTTTTGCCAGGCCTCCAAGCTCGTCATCTTCATGGTAATTGAGCCTGGTATTGATGTTGCCTTCAGAGATATCTGTTGCTACAGTGGAAGTCTTTTCGATAGGCTTTACAGCAGCTTTGCCCACAAGCACAGCTACCAATACCGCCACCGCTAAAGCAATGCTTGCCAGTAACAATATAAGCCTGTAAAAGGGATACAGGGCATCCAAGACTACTTGCTCAGGCACAACTATGCCAAGACCAAGGTCAGTGCCTGCAATTGGCTGATAAAAAAGATATTCTTTAGAACTGCTATCAGGATCGGCAAGCAAGACATGGCCATGCCTTTTTGCCAGAAGCTGCATTCCGGCCTCAACAAGCCCAGGTGACATTTCCTCTGTGATCTTGTGGCCAACCTCTATCTTCTCCCCGATTTCATTCAGGACAAACACGCCTTTTTCATCAGTTTTCAGATGAAGACTCTTTTCCTTGTCAAAATGATAAAAATACGTGCCATCCCGGCTTACTATAAAGAACCTGGCAGCCCCGTAAAAGTTTGAAAACAGAAGCTCTTGCACAGACATAAAAAGCCTTTCCATTTCATTCCAGTCAAGCGAGCCCCCGATCATGCCAAGAACCTTACTGCGGTCATCAGAGAGGACTGTCGAGGCGATTATCACCTGTTTTACGCCGGTGACATAGGAAATGATGGGATTGGAAATGAAAGTCCTTGGCTCTGCTGCGTGATTATCACCTACAGTGCTCAGCCAGTAGTCTCGTTTTTTTATGGTGCGAAGCCTGGCAGTAGGGGAGGTGTTGTCATGGCTTGCAAGCCCGCCAAAGTAAGGATTGCCTTCTGTGGTTATGTAATAATGCGCATCTTCATTGGCAAGACCCAAGAGCATTTTTTCATAATGTCTGAGTCTTTTCTGCTCATTGATAAGAAACGGTTTGATGTTTTGCCAATCCATTGTCCTTACAAGAGGAATGTTGGCATAAGTGGAAATTTCAGCCTTTCTGGCATCAAAATAGGCAGTTATCACCTCAGAAGCAGCATTGGTAAGGGTATCGCCCAGTTGCAGGGTATTGCTGCGGATATCTTTAGGATAAAGAGATAGCACCGCGATGTTTACAAACAATACGCTGACAATGGCGGACAAAATCAGACTGGTTATCTTGGTTCTTATTTTCATCTGGAAAGCTCCTGTACAGGAGAGATGGTCTCTTGGCTGCTCTGCTTGCTACCTGTGCTGGCTGATTCAACAGTAAAATTTGTAGGTCTGGTGGGTTGCAGAAAAACAATCTCAACCCTTCTGTTTTTATACCCACCTTCCGACGTTAGATCAACCGGCCTGTACTGTGCATAACCTGTGGCTGTAAAACGGTTCGGCGCTATATCGCCCGTGCTTGTAAAATATTCCACCACAGAGGCGGCTCTGGCAGCGGAAAGGCTCCAGTTGGAAGGATAGGTCTGGGTGTGGATGGGAGAGCTGTCTGTGTGGCCTGTGACCACTATGTCGCCTGGGGTCTGGGCAAATACAGGCCTGAGCTTGTCAATGATTGCCTTTGCATCAGGTTTCAAGGTAGCACCTGACTTTTCAAAGGCAAGCTCGTCGTTCATGCGAAGCACTATCCTGTCATCTATAAATTCTATATCAATCTGGCCCTTGATCAGCTCCATCTTAAGGGTTGACTTCATCTTCTCCATTACCTCTTCAGCCGAAAAAAGCGCCTTGAACTCCCGCGAAATCATATCAATGCCTTTTGGCTGCTCAATCTGAATCTCCTCCCTCTGTACCCCGAAGGCGCGCACAAGAGAGCCGGATACATCCTTGAACATCTTGGGATCAGTTGTCGAAAAAGACAGGAGGAGCACAAAAAAACACAGAAGCAGGCTCATCAGGTCAGCAAACGTGACCATCCAGACTGGTGCCCCCTTTTTAGGTGGATAATCCCCGTTTTTCATGGCTGATCAGGGGTTTTTCTTTCGGCAGCAGGCAAAAACACACTGAGCAATTCTTCAATGTAGGCAGGGTGAAGGCCTTTGTTCAATGCAAGGATGCCCTCAATGACAAGCCGCTTGGAAAGCTCTTCCTCAATGCTCCTGCGCCTGAGCTTGTCGGCCACGGGAAGGGCAAAAAGATAAGCGAATAGCGCTCCGTAAAGGGTAGTAAGAAGGGCTACAGCCATCGAAGGGCCTATGCTTGACGGGTCTTTCATCTGGGCAAGCATTGCCACAAGGCCGATAAGGGTTCCGACCATGCCAAAGGCAGGCGCTGTCTCACCCATGGCAGTAAAGATGCTCTGGCCAAGGCTGTGGCGCTGAAGCATCATCTCTATGTCTTTTTCAAGCGCATCCTTGATAAAAGATGGCTCATATCCGTCAACACAGAAACGGATGGCTTTCTTCAAAAACGGGTCTTGGACAGGGATTTTTTCAAGTCTTAAGATGCCCTCACGGCGGGAGATGTTTGAAAGTTTTATCATCTCCCTGATGAGGCTTTCAGGTCTTGGATCTTCGCCGAAAAAGGCGTTCATGGCCACCTTTATGCTGTTAATGACATCCTTCAGCGTAAAACGAATGAGCGTAGTGGCGATCACGCCTCCAAGCACAATCATTACGGAAGGCAGATTGAAGTAGATCGCAGAGTATCCACCGAGAAAAATGGAAATACCTACGAGCAAAAGTCCGAGAATCAATCCTGATATTGTTCCTAAGTCCATAAGCTGATTGTAACGTCAAACTGTTTGAAATGCTATTATTTTTGAACTGTTTTTAACCAGCTTTTCGACATTAGGCCTCTTCCTTGCATCTGGGGCACTGCTGAATAGTTACTGTACGGTGGTTTTCGTTCGTTTTCGGCATTATACTGGATAGTTACAAAATACTTTCAGAAAAGAAATAACTGTCCCTCTTTCAGACAAAAGATGGACAGTTATTTCTCGCTTAAGGAAGGTTCCAAAAATTAGAAATTTTGTTCAAGGGCAAGACATCTATGCCCTGCGCCTTGCAAGAAAAGGTAAGGCTTGGAAAGCTGAAGCTTGTGCGGGCAAAAGAGCAATTTTTGGAACAGTTAATACGCTTCTTCATAAGAAAGGTCCTTCTCTGTGACCTTATCCCTTAAAAAGATATACACCCACGTCTGATAGCCGATTACGATCGGCACTATCACCAGTGCCACTCCGAGCATTATTTTGAGGGTAAGCTGACTGGAAGCACTGTTGAATGCTGTTACACTGAAGGCCTTATTGATGCTTGAAGGCAGGATATTCGGAAACAGTCCTCCTACACCGAAAAGTGTAACGAAAACAATTGTGGCGCTGGAGGCAAACCATGACTTCCACCATGCAGCCTGCTGAATGAATACACGGGTTAAAAGCAGGGATGCCACAGCCACTCCAGGCAGCATCCACATGAGCGGATATTTGAAATAGTTGTTAAACAGGTTGGTTACAACAAAGGTAAACAAGAGGAAAAGAACCGCCACAACAAGGAGCGCAGGCCAGAGTTTTTTTGCCATTGAAGCAGCGCGAGCCTGGAGTTCGCCTTCAGATTTCACTGCAAGCCACAGGGAGCCATGCACCATAAAAAGGAGTACAAACAATACGCCTCCGGCAAGGCCATAAGGATTCAGGAGTGTGAAAAGGGTGCCGTGATAAATGCCACTTTGGTCTATCGGAATCCCCTTGAAGATATTGGCGAAGGCTACGCCAAGAAGGAGGGTAGGCAAAAAACTGCTGACCGCCATTGCTACATCCCAAAAGGCTTTCCACTGGGGATTATCCACCTTGCCTCTGAACTCGAAACACACGCCCCTTATAATCAAGGCAAAAAGCAGAAGCAGCAGGGCTGAATATAGCCCGTTGAACATGATTGCGTATGCTGTCGGAAAGGCCGCAAACGTTGCTCCTCCGGCAGTGACCAGCCAGACCTCGTTTCCATCCCAAAACGGCCCCATGGAATTATAAACAATGCGGCGGTCAGTCTCGTTTTTGGCAAGGGCTGGCATCAATGCGCCAAGCCCGAGGTCAAAGCCATCCAGCATGAAGTAAACTGCCCAAAGAACACCCCAAAGTATGAACCAGATTGTTTCAAGCATATTGTTAATCCTCCTTTTTTAATGAACCGGGCCTTTTCTGGCATATTTGGCAAGCAGATAAAAATCAACAAGACCGAGCGCTGTATAAAATACCACAAAGGCTGCAAGGGATATCGCCACCTGGGACACAGCAAGGGTAGAGACACCTTCGGATGTCCGCATCATGCCATAAACGAGCCAGGGCTGCCTGCCGACCTCTGCAACTATCCATCCGGCCTCATTGGCAATATACGGCATGGGTATCATTAGCAGAAGAAGCTTCAACAAAGCTGGTGATGAAACCGGATCATTTCGTTTGAGCCATGCAAGCCCTCCAACGAGAGCAAACAGGAAGCCAAGGCCAACCATCACCCTGAAAGACCAGAATGTCAGCTCGACAGGTGGACGATCCTGTTTCGGAAAGTCTTTCAGACCCTTGACCTCTGCATCAAGTGTATGAAATGCAAGCATGCTCAACATGCCTGGTATTGGAAGCAGTTCCACTGCATTTTTTTCATTTGCCGGATCCGGAAGGGCAAAGAGATACATAGAAGCGTTTTTCCTGGTCTCCCAGTGAGACTCCATTGCAGCGAGCTTGGCAGGTTGAACTTTTGCCACTTCTGAGCCGTGAATATGGCCGTTAAAAACCTCAACCAGCGCAAATATCAGCGTAAATGTGGCTGCCACCTTGAAGGATTTTGTGAAAAACTGTGTCTCATTTTTACGAAGCAGATGCCATGCAGAGACACCCAATACAAAGAAACCAGCTAGGATGTATGCCCCACTTACGGTATGGATAAACTCAATCAGACCAAATGGATTTGTAATAACTGTAATAAAGTTATCCAGCTCGGCCCTGCCGTTTCTGAGCACATAGCCCACCGGATTTTGCATCCAGCCGTTTGCTATCAATATCCACAGGGCTGACAGATTTGATGATATCGCCACTATCCATATAAAAGTGGCATGAACGGCAGGCTTAACCTTGTCCCATGTGAAAAGCCAGAGGCCAACAAAGGTGGATTCCATGTAAAATGCCAGTGTAGCCTCAATGGCCAGGAGAGAGCCAAATATGTCTCCCACATATTTCGAGTAGGACGACCAGTTTGTGCCAAACTGAAACTCAAGCGTGATGCCTGTCACGACCCCAAGCGCAAAGTTGATAAGGAAAAGTTTCCCCCAGAACTTGGCAGCGCGCTTGTAGTCCGCATCCCCTGTTTTCACATACTTGGTCTCATAAATCGCTGTCAGGATACTGAGTCCAAGGGTCAAGGGGACAAACAAAAAGTGAAACATGGTGGCCACAGCAAACTGTAGCCTTGACAACAAAAGCACATCCATATCAAAACCTCCTGTTGATGTATTGGGAAGTTCCCAAAATTGTTCATTTGCCTAATGACTGCGTTGCGTGTCGGAGAAAAATAGTTATTTCCTCACGCCTTGCCATTGAATAAAGCTGTTAGGGAGATTTCAAAAAATAGAAATTTCATTCAAGGGCAAGGCACGAAGAGGCGAAAGAGCGCAGCATACTCCCTCTATGTGAGCATTTTTTGCCGACAAGCAACGCAACTATGCCCTGCGCCTTGCAAGAAAAGGCAAGGCTTGGAAAGCTAAAGCTTGCGAGCGAAAAGGTATTTTTTGGTACCTCCATGTTATTTGCTTCTACGAAAGGCGCTCTGTGATTTTTTGGCGGAACACCCCCGGCAGATATGAGCCTGTTCTCTTTCAATTTCCTGCTGGATACGATATGCACAGTCCCGCATTACCCCGAAAAGCACCCTGCAACCGTCGTCAGGACACTTCTCGTCAGCCTCTGATGCAAGCTCAAGCATGGAGTTTGCTATGCCGCCAGCCTGCTTTAAAAGAGATTGCCGTTCGTCCATAAAAAACACTCCAATTTATTTTAAGACAACAAAGCAATCAATATGCCATTAAAATTAACAAATAAAATCAATATATTGAATGTCTATTACGTAGTAATGCCGCAAAAAATAAAACACTGAGACTATACGATACACTTAATATGCTTATTTTTAAAGATTTTATTGTAAAATTATACAAGAGACATGATACAGTGTGGATAAATCATTCTTCGCCATGTATTGTTAAAATCTGCAAGCCGTTGACAGTTGGTCTGGTTTGTGACAACATAAAAAAATATGGACACAAAATACATAGAACTGATTCAAACTGCGCTGCAAAGGCATAATCAGCTTGTGCAGCAGTCACTTGAGACGCACAGCGAAAGGCTGATTGAGCTTTCCATGCTGCTTGCCAAAACATTTCAAGAAAATTGCAAGCTCCTTCTCTGTGGCAATGGCGGAAGCGCCGCAGACGCCCAGCACATTGCAGCGGAGTTTGTAAACCGCTTCAAGATGGAAAGAAGACCACTGCCAGCCATTGCCCTCACTACTGACACTTCTATTTTGACTGCTATCGGCAATGATTATTCATTTAACGAGGTGTTTTCAAAGCAGGTTGAGGCGCTTGCGTGTCCGGGGGATATTGTCTGGGGCATCAGCACAAGTGGCGCATCTGCCAACGTCATCAAGGCATTTGAGGCTGCCATTTCAAAAAAAGCCGTCATCGTAGGATTTGTAGGCAAAAACAAGGCGGCAGTTGAGCAACTTGGCGGTTTCGCTGTTGACGTGCCATCATCTGATACGCCTCGCATTCAGGAGACGCACATTTTCATGGCGCATTTAGTGTGTGAGATGGTAGAGAAAATAATATTTAAGAAGGATGGTTAAGCAAAACACACCTTTTGTTTGTAAGATCTGTCTGTTTGCTTGTAAGACCTGTCTGTCTTCATAAAACTTGGCATTTAACTTTATGGAGGTTCCAAAAACTTTATTAAAGCTGGGGTAACGTAATCTGTTCCCATTGTCTGAGACCTGCTCTCAACCCTGAAAAAGTGAAAGGTTTGCTGTGAGGTCTTCTGCTTCTTTAAGCACAGGAAGGCATGAGAGGTCTTTGAGTTCAAAAAATTCGAGGAATGCACGGGTAGTACCGTATAGCAATGGGCGGCCTGGGGTCTCTTTCCTGCCTGCAATGCGGATGAGTTTTCTGTCCAGCAGATACCTGAGCGATGCGCTTGAATCTACTCCCCTCAATTGTTCAACTTCTGCCCTTGAGACAGGCTGCTTATAGGCTATTATGGCGAGGGTTTCCTGTGTAGCCCTGCTCATGCGATCCTTGTAGGTTTGCCTGATTCTTGACACCCAAACCCTGCATGTCCTGCTGGTCTGCATTCTGTATCCCCCTCCAACCTCGGCTATCTCAATGCCACGGCTGTGATACTCAGTCTGTAATATCGTAAGGACTTCCTTGATGCTTTTTAAGGAAAATTCAGGCAAAACAGAGACAAGTTCTCTGGCTGAAACAGGATGATCTGCTGCGAATAGAATGGATTCTATTATCCGTTTGAGTGAAGGAGGCGATTCTGTCAGACTCACTGCGCCTTGGACAACATATCAACCTTGCAGTAAAAGCTGATGAATCAGCGCGTTAAGTTTTTCGATCTTGCAGGGTTTGGACATGACAGCATCAACTCCTTTTAAGCTGAGGTCTTGTCCTTCAAACTCAGCCCCCCAACCAGTCAGGAGTATCACGCTTGGCTTGACATCAGACTCCTTTGCCTTCTTGGCGATTTCCCAGCCTGTTATACCAGGCATCCCAAGGTCTGTAATCACGAGGTCAAAATGTTTATTTGTAAGCGCTGACATTGCCTCTTTTGGATCGGACAAACATATGACAGTATGCCCCTCAGCCTCAAGCATTGAGGCAATCACTTCTGCGATGTCTTCCTCATCGTCAATTACCATAATATCAAGATATTTTTTGACTGAACCGTCAGTTTTTGCTGGCGTATCCTGTGTAATTTTAACTACTGGCAGTTTAACCCGAAAAGTTGTACCTTTTTCAAGAGTAGTCTCTACTTCTATGATGCCTTTTGCCGCTTTGATTGCTGTATAGGCTACACTTAATCCAAGGCCAGAAGCTGCAACACCTTTCGTTGTAAAAAAAGGATCAAATATTCGCCTTTTTACCTCTTCAGTCATGCCAACACCTGTGTCAGATACTTCCAATATGGCGAAATCTCCCAATTGAAAAAGTTTGACATGGACGTTTCCGCCCCGAGGCATTGCTTCAATCGCGTTGATTAAGAGATCTGTAACCATTTCTCTGAAATCTGCTTCATTCATTGCCACTTTCTGACAAATCTCAAGCTCTGTTGAGATTTCTATAAGGAGTCCCTTTTTTAAGGCCTCATCTTGCCAGACTGGTTTGGTAAACTCCACCACTTCAAGGATGGCCTGGGAAGCTTCAACAGCATTTTTGATTGAAGACGGCTCTCCCACACGCGTAAAGGCTTGCAGCCTTCTGACTGCCTGCGCTCCATCCATTACAGAATATTCAATATTTTTCAGACGCCTTTTCAGTGTAGGATCTTCAATGGACATATCCAGCAACTGCACGTTTCCCAATATCGAGGCCAGAAGATTGTTAAACTTATGAGCTATCCCTTCGGCAATTACCATCAATGCCTTGTGTTTTTCAGCAACCAGCAGCTTTTCTGCGGCTGCCTTCTGCTCTGAAATGTCGTGGATGATGAGCATGCTTTGCTGTGGCTTGTCAGAATCCTGTGAGCCGAGTGAATGAAGAAAGACATCTGCATTAAAGACACTGCCATTTTTTCTTTTAATCAGTGTCTCCGTAAGGTTAGTTACGCCGTGATCAAGCTGGCCAGCCCTGAGCCCAACATAGCTTTCCGGTACAGGGAACAAGATTGCAGGGTTGTTGTATAAAAGCTCATTTTTTGCAAAACCTGTCAGTTTCAACAAACTTGGGTTCAACATCTGTATTTTACCATCCTGTCCAACTATGCAGATCCCCTGAGGCGCTGAGGAAATGATAGCTTCAAGCTGCGTAAGTGTTTGACTGATTTCAAGATTGGCATTCTGCAGGTCACGCGTCCTTTCTTCCACCACTTTCTGGAGATACTCGTGGCTTTTGTCTAACCGCTCCTTCATGGCTGTGGTTTCCAGAAGTCCGCTGATGATCTGAGCAAGCAGGATAAGCTCGCGGCGTCTCTGAGGGGAAATTGCCTTGACATAGGAGGTGCTGAGATTTAAAACACCAAACTGTTTAAGCGGAAGACAGACGATGGTCTTGATGGGTACTTTTGAACCGATTTTGAGAAAAACGCTATCGTTTTCAAGGGCTACATCCTCGATAAAAATTGCCTCCTGGTTTTCAAAAACTTTCCAGGCAATGCCCTCTCCCTTTTTAAAGGACAGATCAAAGTTTATTTCAGCCTGTTTGTCCGCCTTTAAAATATCCAGGACTCCAGCCGCAGCAGCAAGCTTAAGGGTATTTTCTTCCTGAACGAAAAGCAGGATAGATGCATTCTCAAAGTCAAGCTCTTCTACAAGCACGTGAACACTTTTTTTGAGAATATCCTGTATAAATATGCTGTTCTTGGCGATCTCAAGCAGACGAAAGATAACACCCATGGCCTTGATGGTGTCATTTTTCTTGACATTTATCTCCAAAAGACCTGAGCGCAAAAGCTCTTCAAGATTTTTCATTGTGTTCGGACTCATTTCAAGGTTTCCCATGTAGAATTCACCAATGCCCTGAACTTCTCCGCAAGTTCATACTGCTTCAAATGTTTTTCTTTGGTAAGGCCAAGCAATTCAAGCGCTGACTCATCTAAAGGGGTTTTATGGGTCAAAATATGTGCCTCTTCACCTGTTTTGCTGATGTTATCTGCAATATGCACTATTGCCAGTTCCTTTTTGTGTGAATTTGAGGCGGAAGGGTTGTGATGATATTTTATTGCTAAAGCAATATGTACAGGCAGCGACCATTTGCATGCCAGAAGAAAGCCTAATTCTGTATGTGAACACCCTTGCTGAATCTCATTTTCATACAAAGAAAGCCTGGTTATAGCTGACATTGCAGCAACGCTATCAAAAAGATCAGGCAAGGCAGTGGCAACCGTTATTCGACCGATATCATGAAGAAGTCCCATCAGATAAATGCCATCCAGGCATATCAAAGAGTCATACTTAGTCGCCATGTCCCTTGCAATCATGGCTGTCAGCAGACTGTGCTTCCAAAAAAGATCTGGCTCAAAGGATTTAGCCAGTTTTTGGGGTGAAAACTGCTGTTTTATGGCAATTGTAAGGCAGATACTGAGCACTTCTCTTATCCCAAGGATATCAATAGCCCTTTGAATGCTTGTAACCTCTCCCCTGGCTCCATAAAAAGCGCTGTTTGCCATTTTGAGGATTTGAGAGCAAAGTGAGGGATCCATCAAAAGAAAATCTTTTAATTCCAAAATATTAAGATTGTCATCTTTTAAAAACTCCAAAAGATTTGCAAGAAGAGAGCTCGTCAGGGGCAAAGACTCTTCATTGCACACACATGTAGCTATAGTATTTTCTAACATGTCTGCATTATCTTCAGAGGCTACGATATTCATAAAAATACTCCAGAGGCCATTCGAAGTTGACCATAGATACAAACCCAATATAAATATAACAATACTATCATTTCAAGGGAAAAAAACAAGAAAATATGCAAAAAGATTACAAATTGGTGCTCACGTTGATCATGGTTTCAAGCACAGCATATGAGTTTGGAATAGTTTTCAGATGCAAACAATGCAGCTTTTTTGCTGTATTCCACCCTTCAGCCAACTGCTGTGGGGAAGGTTTCAGGCGCATCACCTCCTTAGCCGACCTTATAGAAAGATGCCTTAGGCAGTAGAGTGTGCCCATCTGAATTTGCTGGGCGCTGTCTTCCTTCTCAGCACAGGAAGAACAGAGCACGCCCTTGCCATGTTGCTCAATCGTTACGCTGTTTCCAGTGGGTTTGTTTCCACATTTTACGCAAAATTGCAACTCAGGGGCATAGCCCACAAGGGCCAGAAGTCTGAGCTTGAAAAAAAGTGTAAGCTTGTAAATATCCTGCTTTTGAGAAAGACAGTTGAGATAGTAAAGCAGGTTGCGGAAGATATCTATATGAGGATCCATTTCTTTTGTCCAGCGATGGATCAGTTCACAGCAAAGGTTTGCTGCTGTGAAAGAAAGAAAGTCCTGCCTTAGAGCCTCAAAGGACATCTTAATCTTGACTGAGTCAAGACGCGTAAAACCTGTTGCACGCGGCATTACAAGGCTTGCATCCAGAAACGAAAAGGGTTCAAGGGCATTAACAAACCTGTGTAATGATTTTTTAGCTCCCTTTGCAATGGTTTCTATTTTTCCATGCTCAGGCGTGAAAAGGGTAATAAGCCTGTCTGATTCAGCAAAATCGCGGGTTGCTATTACAATAGCTTCTGTTTCAATGGGTTGTTGCATATAACTGACGGCAGAGTGGCTGAGAAAATATTTTTTGATTGCATAAAAGAGGGAAAGGCTGAAAAAACAAATAGTCCATAAGTGAGTATTTACAGGGGAGGTTCCCAAAAATGTCCTTTTGCTCGCAAGCTTTAGCTTTCCAATCCTTGCCTTTTATTGCAAGGCGCAGGGCATGGCTGCGTAGCTTGTCAACGAAAAATGCTCACGTACAGACTTACAGGAGAATCTTAATGGTGGCTTTGGAGCGTAATTGCCGTAGCCATTCTTCAAATTTTACATTTATTTTTTTTCGATAGATCTCATCCTTAAGCTTTTCCTTCAGTTCCTCGTCTATATTGTTCTGTTGCATTGAAGTCTGGGTGTATTTAAACATCTGAAATCCTATCGGCGTTTCTACAATGTCGCTTAGTTCGCCAGGCTTAAGTTGTTGAATTATATTTTTAATAAATGGCGCCAGTTCCTGTTCGGAAAATGTCCCAAGCATCCCACCTTCTGCTGCTACAGAAGGGTCTGCAATCTGCATTGCCGCATCTTCAAAAGAGACTCCGGACTGGATAGCCTTGCGAGCTGTTGCAAGACGCTCTTTTGCTTTCAACATGGATTCAGTCTGACTGTCTGCCGGCTTCACAGATATGTGATAAATCTCCAGTTTATTTGTATCTGGCTTATGCTGCTTACCTTCTTTTTTTAAAGAATCAACTAACTCTTCATCTGTTACAACGATTTTAGACTTTACCTGAAATCTGATAAGCTTCGAACGCTCAATCTGAGATTTTATTTCGTCTTTATATTGCTCAAAGGATATGCCGTCTTTTTCAAGTTTGGACTTTAATTGGTCAACAGATATCTGATTTGAAGCGCACAATTTGGTCAGATAGTCATCAATCTCTGCAGCATTTACAGAAATACCAAGCCGTTTTATCTCATCAGCAGCAAGATACTCATCTATGACTTGTGGCAAGAGCTGAGTTAATGCCTCACGCCTGGTTGCCTCGTCAATAATACGCTTGTTTTTAAATTCATATTGCTTGAAATATGGTTCAGCCTTTTTCTCAAGCTCCGACAGAGTGATCACCTGATTGTTGACAATGGCAACTATTTTATCAACAACTGCTGCTTCTCCCCTGGGGCTTATCCAGAAGAGCAAGAATAGAACTGCAATAATTCTATACACGTTAGCTTAACCCATTCCACCGTTTATTTTTTTTTTCAGCACTCCAGATGGCCTGAAGGTCACAACGCGCCTTGCATCCAGCATCAGGTCTTCGCCGGTATGAGGATTGCGGCCTCGCCTTGGCCTCTTCTCCCGGACATTAAATTTGCCGAATCCACTTATTAGCACATCATTGCCCTGTTCAAGATTTCTTTTCATGACCTCCAGAAATGTCTCAAAAACCCTCACAGCATCTGGCTTGTCAAGTATCTCAGTCTCATATATCCTTTTAACGATGTCTGCCTTTGTAAGAGTCATTTCACGCTCACCTCGCATGGAAATCTTAATTGTTAAATAACTATTTGATATTACACAAACAAGAAGTAAAGTCAAGAAGTCAGACGGAAACTTAGTGTTTTTTATGCAAGTTGACTGTAAAGGTTGTGAAAATGTTCGGCTGAAAGCTGGCCAGGTGCTGTTACAGCAGTTTCATCACAACTTACATACGTCAGGCAAGACCCCAAGGCCGTGCATATCAAACGGCTCAAGCGACCTTTGCCACCCATACAAAACGCACACAACCTTATTTTTTTTGTAGCAGGGTGAAAATAAAGCGACATGACCCCTCTGATATCCTTTGGCTCAAGACAGGTAGTCACGATTTTTGCAATGTCCGCTTCAGTAGCACACATCTGTGTTAAAATACCTTCAAGCACTGCCATTTCTGGCGTAATCTGAAAATCATGGTGAGATACAATCACCTTAACTTGCTTCTTTTTAGCCAAAAGAATAAGCCTTTGTCGTACAATCGGTTCTGTTTTGAGTTCCACATCAATAAAGTTGGCTCCAGCTTCTATCGCCAACTCAAGCAGATGCAGCCTTTTTGCGTCATCATCTTTACACTGACCGCCTTCCCACGCAGCTCTGTTTGTAAAAAGAAGTGGAACTGGGCTGTATCTAACGAGCCATTTCAGGCTGTCAAGGCTGCAGTCATGTAGATAATCCAGACGGATTTCAGCAATGCTGATCAACTTCTGCCTGTCAACAATAGCCTTAAGCGCCTCCTGGACAGTGCTTCTTGCAACAGAAAGGCAAATATCAAAGTCAGCTGGCTTAAAAGGCATCAAATCTGGGATTAAAGATCGCAACCCTTAAGATATTCTGTGATGGCCTTGTCATAGGCAGAGGTAAGGGCAAAAATCTTTTTTGCAAGATAAAACCGTGTGGATAGTGTTGTGCCGCCAGCGTTTTCCTTTATCTCTTTAAGTACAAGCCCATAATCTGCTGGATCAACCACCACTGTGACATACTTATAATTTTTGGCAGACGCCCTGAGAAGGGTAGGGCCTCCGATATCAATATTTTCAATCGCCTCCTCCAGTCTAACCCCAGGCCTTGCCACTGTCTTTTCAAAGGCATACAGATTTACCACTACCAGATCAATTGGCACAATGCCATTTGCGTTCATGGCCTCAAGGTGTTGAGGATTCTCTCTGATTGCCAGGATGCCCCCATGCACCTTGGGATGCAAGGTTTTCACCCTCCCATCCATCATCTCCGGAAAGCCCGTCAGATCAGAGACATCCTTGACAGAAACACCTGCCTCCCTGATAGTTTTTGCCGTTCCGCCAGTGGATATCAGCTCAACGCCGAGCCTTGAAAGCTCCGCTGCCAATTCCACAACCCCGGCCTTGTCTGTCACGCTTATCAATGCTCTTTCTATTTTTGCTGTCATAATTTCCCCTTATTACGAATACTACTCCGACAATTTACATTTTTAGGACCGAAGAGAGCGAAAAATCTTCCCGTTCAGAGGCTTATCTGCAAGATTCCTCGTCGCTTGAGCTCCTTGGGAT
>DYLC01000006.1 GCA_020722285.1 Desulfobulbus propionicus
GGTTTGCTATACGTGAAGGTGGTCGCACGGTTGGCGCTGGCGTTGTTAGCAAGATAATAGAATAGAGGTGTGTGATGAGGGATAAAATAACCCTTGCCTGTACAGAGTGTAAGAGGCGCAACTATATTACTAAGAAAAACAAGCGTACTACTCCAGAAAAGTTGCAGTTTAAAAAATACTGTCCATTTGATAGAAAACACACTGTACATAAGGAAACTAAATAATAGAGTTGTTATTGCAGACCAGTAGCTCTAACGGTAGAGCACCGGACTCCAAATCCGGGTGTTGGGGGTTCGAATCCCTCCTGGTCTGCCATTTGCTTTTTATGGCTATGTAAGTTAACTGCCTGCAAGCAGTCAAGATGGTTAAGGATGATGGCTCAAAAAAATAAAGACACAGGTATCCTGAAGAAAAAAAACATTGAAGCAAGTAATGCTGTTTCTACCGTAGCAAGTAGAGATGAGGATAGGCAAGAGGATGTGCGGCCTTCAGAAAGTTGGATTTTGCAGACAAAGACCTTCTTGCTAGAGGTTAAGGCAGAGTTTGAGAGAATTACATGGCCGTCCCGAAAAGAAACAGTGGCCCTTGCGACATCTGTACTTTTTTTGACACTTTTTTTTACTGTTTTTCTTGGCGTTGTTGATTTGCTTTTTTCCAAATTGATCAGAATGATTATTTATTGATATAAAAGGAACTGATTGAGGGGTGTGGCTATATAAATGGACAAAGAACATAAGGCTTTAAAGTGGTATATTGTTCATACCTATTCAGGATTTGAGAAAAAAGTAAAGCAAACCCTTGAAGAGCGGATTAAGCAGTATGAGCTTGGGCATCTTTTTGGTGAAATTGTGGTGCCTACAGAAAATGTAATGGAAATCGTGAGGGGAGAGCGCAAGACATCAACCCGCAAAGTTTATCCTGGATACATCCTTGTGCAAATGGTATTTAATGATGAAAGCTGGCATCTGGTACTTACCACTCCAAAGGTGTCAGGTTTTGTAGGTCATAAGGAACGGCCTGCTCCGCTTCCAGATAAAGACGCTGAAAAAATTATTCAAAAAATGGAAGAACGGTTACAAAAGCCTGTGCCTAAGTACACCTTTGAAAAAGGTGAGCAGGTTATTGTAATTGAAGGTCCCTTTGCTAATTTCCATGGTGTAGTTGATGAAGTAAAGCCTGAAAAGGGTAAGGTAAAGGTGCTTGTTTCCATATTTGGACGGCAGACATCAGTAGAGCTTGAATTTGCACATGTTCAGAAGGTGGCGTAGAGAGGCGCTTTTGAAAATATATTTTAGGGATTTTCTCAATGTGTCCCTCTAAAAGTTTTAAAATTGTTATAGTTTTTAAGGAGAAATTTGTATGGCCAAAAAAATTGCAGCCTATGTAAAGCTTCAGCTCCCTGCAGGCAAGGCTAACCCATCCCCACCAGTAGGTCCTGCTTTGGGGCAGCATGGCGTTAATATCATGGAGTTTGTCAAGGCATTTAACGCCAAAACAGCAGATCAGGATGGTATGATTATTCCTGTTTTGATAACAATTTACTCTGATCGTTCCTTTACTTTTATTTTAAAGACCCCTCCCGCATCCATTTTGTTGAAGAAGGCCGCAAAAATTGAAAAAGGTTCCAGCGTGGCTAACAGAGACAAGGTTGGAAAGGTTACAAAGGCTCAGGTAGAGGAAATAGCAAGGCTGAAGATGCCTGACTTGAGCGCAGGGAGCCTTGAGGCAGCCATGCGTACAATAGAAGGGACTGCTCTCAATATGGGTATTGAAGTTGTGTAGGAATAGAGGAGAAATAAAATGGCTGGAAAAAAATATCGTGCTGTAAAGGCTAATGTAGATAATCTGAAGAAATATCAGCTGGATGATGCAATTTCGTTGGTTCTGGAGACTAAAACAGCAAAGTTTAATGAAAGTGTGGATGTTGCTATTGTGCTTGGGGTTGATCCAAAAAAAGCAGACCAGAACATCAGAGGGTCAATAGCTCTGCCACATGGAACAGGAAAGGTTCCTCGTGTGCTTGTTATAGCTAAAGGTGAAAAGGTCAAGGAAGCAGAAGATGCAGGTGCTGACCATGTAGGCGCTGAAGATATGGTTGCAAAGATACAGGGAGGATGGCTTGAGTTTGATCGTGTAGTTGCCACGCCAGATGTGATGGGAGTGATCGGCAGGGTTGCAAAGATATTAGGACCTCGTGGACTGATGCCAAATGCTAAGACAGGCACAGTAACTATGGATATCGGTAAGGCTGTAAGGGAGATAAAGGCAGGAAAGGTAGATTTTCGAGTTGATAAGGCCGGTGTTGTTCACCTACCTTTAGGCCGGGTTTCGTTTGGAGCAGGCAAAATCAAGGAAAATTTTGCCATTGTTGTTGAGACGCTGCAAAGGATGAAGCCTTCTACTTCCAAAGGGACTTATATGAAAGGAATAGCACTTTCATGTACGATGGGACCTGGCATAAAGGTTGATACAACAGGGGTGTTGAAATAAGTTTTTGTAGTTTAATAAAAATAAATATCAGGTCAAAGACAGTAGGTGCACCGATTCGTGTTTAATCTGAAGCTCAAACTTCTACCTACCGAGACAGGTGAGACCTCTGCTTTTGGCAGAAAAAACTGCCGCAGGCGGAAAGGGGTGAGATTTTGGCGTTAAATAAAAACAAAAAAGAAGAATTGTATGGAGAGCTACATAAAAAGCTTAAAAAAGCCACTGCAATTGTGCTGACAGAAACATCAGCTTTGAAGGTGTCTGACTCAGATGATTTGAGACAGCGACTTAGAAAGATAGAATGTGAGTATAAGGTCTGCAAGAATACAATAGTTAGATTGGCTGCAAAAGACACTGATGCAGAGGTGCTTATTGACCATTTCAAAGGTCAAAAGGCTATGGCTATAACTTATACTGACCCTGTAGCGCTTGTCAAGCTGATGCTTGAATTTGTCAAGACACATGAATCTGTTAAGATAACAGGAGGAATGCTCGGAGGAAAGTATATAGATGCTTCTGCTGTAGAAGCTCTGTCAAAGCTTCAAAGCCGCGAGGTTCTTTTGTCCAAATTGCTGTCTATCTTTGTGGCAGTCCCAACCAACTTTGTTGGTGTGCTTGCAGCTATTCCAAGAAAGTTTCTGTATCTTTTAAAGGCTATTGAAGAAAAGAAAAGCAATTAGTTTTATAGAAAACACTTATAATCTGTGATGTTAGGAGAATAAAATGGCTATTACCAAAGAAGATCTTATTGAGTTTATTTCAAATATGAGCGTTCTTGAGCTTGCTGAGTTAGTCAAGGAGCTTGAGGAAAAGTTTGGAGTAACTGCTGCCGCTCCAGTTGCTATGGCAGCGGCTGTTCCTGCTGCTGAAGCTGCCGCGCCTGTTGAAGAGCAGACAGAGTTTAATGTAATACTTGCAGAAATTGGCGCAAACAAAATTAATGTAATTAAAGAGGTTAGAGCTGTTACAGGTCTTGGCTTAAAAGAAGCCAAGGATCTGGTAGAGAGTGCCCCTAAGGCTATAAAGGAAGCGGTGTCAAAGGAAGAAGCACAGAAGATAAAGGAAGCCGTGGAAAAGGCCGGAGCAAAGGTCGAGATCAAGTAGATTATCTTTTTGGCGGAGTTGCACAGCTACATACTATGTATCTGCAACTCCGCTTTCTTTGTTTACGAGTTGTTGCAGATTATTATTCGCAAGTTCTCTATCAATACGTTAAGGGCGCTGAATGTGTTCTTACTTCTAATAATATAATACCTTTTTTAGTTAAACTGCAGGTGTTATATCTTCACAAAATAAAATCGAGGCGTTATGCACATGGATTATACAGATAGCGTGGCTTTGAGAAAAAATTTTGGTCGTGTTGCAAAAGTTTTAGACTACCCTCACCTTATTGACCTTTTGAGAAAATCTTATTCCAGGTTCTTGTTTGGAGTCTCTGGTAGTGAGTCGAAGGAAGGCTCAGGGCCTTATGCTGCTTTTAAGAGTGTTTTTCCAATAAAGGATTTTTCTGGTGCATTTGCTCTTGAATTTGTAAAGCATGACATAGAAGCGCCTAAATATTCTGTAGAGGAATGTTTGTCCCGAGGTGCGACCTATGAAGCCCCTGTAAGGTTGTATGTAAGGCTCATATCTTATGATGTGGATAAAGAAAGCGGGGTGCAAAGCATCAGGGATGTTAAGGAACAGGATATTTATTTTGGCACTATTCCTTTGATGACAGATACAGGGACTTTTATCATCAATGGGACAGAAAGGGCGGTTGTTAGCCAGCTACAGAGGTCTCCAGGCGTTTTTTTTGATCATGATAGCGGAAAGGGGCATGCGAGCGGCAGGCTTATTTACTCAGCAAGAATTATCCCTGTTCGCGGCTCATGGATTGATTTTGATTTTGATGCCAAAGACAAATTAAATGTAAGGATTGACAGAAGGCGTAAATTTCCTGTAACGACTTTGCTCAGAGCAATCGGAGTTGAAGATATCTTGGCAGAGTTTTACAGTTTTGAGACTTATTATCTTGAGAATTCTTTGTGTTACAAAAAAATTGACCCACACCTTCTACGAAATCAACGAGCTTCCCATGATATTGTGCATCCAGGAACAGGAGAGGTGTTTGTAAAAAAAGGCAATAAAATTTCCAAGATTGCTATTAAAAAGATAGAAGAATCAGGATTGGCACGTATCCCTGTCGAGGAAAATGAGTTAATAGGAAAGATTGTGGCCTATGATATCAAGGAGATTAATTCCGAGCAGGTTATTATTCCTCATAATAGCCAATTGACTGAAGAAGGTTTAAACAAACTGAAAGAAACAGGTGCGTTTGAATTCAAGACCCTTTTTATTGACGCACATATTTCATGTCCAAGTATTAGCGAAACACTTAAAGACGACAAGACAAACTCAAGGGATGAGGCAATCATGGATATTTATAGAAAGCTTCGTCCATCTAGTCCGTTGATCAAGGATGTGGCTGAAAAGTTTTTTAATTCCCTTTTCTTTGAGCCAGACACCTATGACCTGTCTGAGGTCGGCAGATATAAGATAAATCAGAGATTAAAATTGGATATT
Organism: Desulfobulbus propionicus; assembly: GCA_020722285.1. Lineage (GTDB taxonomy): Bacteria > Desulfobacterota > Dissulfuribacteria > Dissulfuribacterales > DYLC01 > DYLC01. The sequence goes on from DYLC01000006.1 coordinate 5,053, forward strand.
CCTCTCGATCAAAAGGTTCTGACCCCGCAGGATATACTTGAAACAGTGAGAGAGATAGTCCGTATCAAGGATCAGAAAGGGGATGTGGACGATATTGATCATCTCGGCAACAGGCGTGTTCGGTCTGTAGGAGAGCTCATAGAAAATCAATACCGTATAGGACTGGTCAGAATGGAGCGGACGATCAAGGAGCGCATGACCATCCAGGAAATTGAGAGAATTATGCCAAATGACTTAGTTAATCCTAAGTCAGTTAATTCTGTCGTAAAGGAGTTTTTCAGTTCAAGTCAGCTTTCGCAATTTATGGACCAGACTAATCCTCTTTCAGAGGTAACTCATAAGAGGCGTCTTTCTGCCTTGGGACCTGGTGGTCTTTCAAGAGAGCGGGCAGGTTTTGAGGTCCGTGACGTTCATCCAACTCATTATGGGAGGATATGTCCAATAGAAACCCCGGAAGGCCCGAATATCGGTTTGATTGTTTCGTTGAGTACATACGCGAAGGTTAATGACTACGGTTTTATTGAAACCCCATATCGTAAGGTCAAAAATGGAGCAGTAAGTGGTGCTGTTGATTACATGACAGCATTTGAGGAAAAAGATGAATATATCGCCCCTGCATCTGCAAGGCTGGATGCCACTGGCAAGCTTATGGATGAACTGGTTGGTGTTAGAATAAATGGCGATTTTCAGCTTGTTGCGCCTGAACAGATTACCCTGATGGATGTTGGAGCTAATCAGCTTGTGAGTGTGTCTGCTTCTATGATTCCTTTTCTGGAAAATGATGACGCAAACAGGGCGCTCATGGGATCCAACATGCAGCGTCAGGCAGTTCCTCTATTAAAACCGGATTCACCTCTTGTGGGCACTGGCATGGAAAAAGTTGTGGCAAGGGACTCCGGAGTGACAATTATAGCAAAGGCTGATGGATGGATTGAAGATGTAGATGCCCAGCGAATAGTTGTTGTTTATGAAGATAAGAGTGATGAAGGCAAGGTTGAAGTTGATATCCACAGGTTAAAGAAGTTTCAAAAATCCAATCAGACTACCACATTGAATCAAAAGCCCATAGTCAAGCCAGGTCAGAAGGTCAGAAAAGGGCAGGTGCTGGTGGATGGCGCTTCAACATATAAAGGAGAGCTAGCTCTTGGAAAAAATGTTGTGGTGGCATTTATGCCTTGGCGTGGCTACAATTTTGAGGACGCCATTATTATCAATGAAAATATTATCAAGCAGGATGAATTTACATCTATTCATATAGAAGAGTTTTCAGTTGAAGCCAGAGATACGAAGCTTGGAAAGGAGGAGATCACCCGGGATATCCCTAATGTCAGTGAAGATGCCCTCCATGATCTGGATGAAAGCGGGATTATAAGGCTTGGCGCTGAGGTGAAGCCTGGAGATATCCTTGTTGGAAAGGTTACTCCAAAGGGCGAGACCATGCTTTCTCCTGAGGAAAAGCTTTTGAGGGCTGTCTTTGGAGAAAAGGCAGGCGATGTCAAGGATTCATCATTCAGGGTGCCTCCTGGCATATCAGGATTTGTGGTGGACACAAAGGTGTTTAGCCGCAAAGGCGCTGAAAAAGATAGCCGTTCACTGGCGATCGAAGATGAAGAGATAGCCAAAATACAAAAGGATCAGTCTGATGAGCTTGGTGTAATCCAGAGGATTGCCAGGGAAAAGCTGGCAAGGCTGCTTGTCGGTAAGGTGCCCGCAATGTCTATCCGGGACAGCAGAGGTAATGTGATAGTAGAGGCGGGCGGCCCTATCACCCATAAGCTTATCATGACGATTCCTATCTACAGATTGCATGACCTGATTATTGAGGGGCAACACAAGCTTGATAATGCTGTTTACGATGTGCTTCGCTGGTATGAGCAGGAAGACGAGAGGTTAAGGCAGCATTTTGAGACAAGGCTTGATATGTTAAAAAAAGGTGATGATCTCCCACCAGGGGTTATAAAAATGGTCAAGGTCTATGTGGCCATGAAGAGAAAGCTTTCTGTTGGAGACAAGATGGCGGGGAGGCATGGAAACAAAGGCGTGGTCTCAAAGATTGTGCCAGTTGAAGACATGCCTTACATGGAGGATGGAACCCCTGTTGACATTATCTTGAACCCTCTTGGTGTGCCTTCACGAATGAATGCAGGTCAGATATTGGAGGTGCATCTTGGGCTTGCAGCCAAAACTCTTGGCAGGCAACTATCGGATCTTGCGAGGGCGAATCTCCTGTCAGAGGTTCGTTCCAAGCTTTTAGGGCTTTTTGAGGGAGATGAGACAGAGACGATGCTTCGCGATATGAGCGATGAATCACTGAGGCGTCTGGCAATAAGTCTTGAAAGAGGTCTTCCAGTGGCTACCCCTGTCTTTGATGGAATTGAAGAGACGAGTATAAAAAAACTACTGAAAGAAACTGGTCAGCCTGTAAGTGGCCAATTGAGGCTATATGATGGTCAGACAGGCGAGCCTTTTGCTGAAAAGGTAACTGTGGGTGTGATGCACATGCTAAAGCTGCATCACCTTGTGGATGACAAGATTCATGCACGTTCCACAGGGCCTTACTCACTTGTCACCCAGCAGCCTCTTGGAGGTAAGGCTCAATTCGGCGGTCAGAGGCTTGGAGAAATGGAGGTGTGGGCAATGGAGGCATACGGTGCAGCTTATTCACTTCAGGAGTTTTTGACTGTCAAGTCAGATGATGTCGCTGGCAGGTCTCGCATGTATGAGAAAATTGTAAAAGGCAATAATTTTCTTGAGGCAGGACTGCCGGAGTCCTTTAACGTGCTTGTCAAAGAGCTTCAGGGCCTTTGCATGGACATGGATCTGATAGAATAAGGAGATATTGATGGACGAGCTTTTTTCATTTTTTGCAAAACCTAAAGATCCGCTCAATTTCAAGTTGGTCAGAATCGGTATATCTTCTCCTAAAAACATTTTAGAGCGTTCTCACGGTGAGGTAAAACAGCCTGAAACAATAAATTATCGTACATTTAAACCAGAGAGGGAAGGCCTTTTCTGTGCAAGAATTTTTGGGCCTGTACGGGACTATGAGTGTCTTTGTGGTAAGTACAAACGAATGAAGCACAGGGGCGTGATCTGCGAAAAATGTGGTGTGGAGGTCATGCAGGCAAAGGTTCGCAGAGAAAGAGTGGGTCATATCAGTCTTGCATCCCCTGTAGCTCATATCTGGTTTCTGAAGAGTCTGCCCAGCAAGATAGGTGTGCTGCTGGACATGTCTATGCGTGAGCTTGAAAAGGTTCTGTATTTTGAATCATGCATAGTCTTGAGCTCGGATGTCCCGGAAATACAGCCAGGCCATGTTTTTAAGGATGATAGCCTTTATCAGAATGCTCTGGACAATTATGAGGGCAAGTTCACTGTCGGCATGGGGGCTGAAGCCATTCAAGAGTGCCTCAGAAAGCTGGATATTGAAGGGCTTTCTTCTTCTGTCAGGGAGGAGATGTCTAAGACACGTTCAGAGTACAAGCGCAAGAAGCTCGGTAAGCGACTGAGGGTGGTGGAGGCATTCAGGGACTCAGGAAATAAGCCTGAGTGGATGATACTTGATGTCATTCCTGTTATTCCGCCGGATTTGAGACCTCTTGTGCCGCTTGATGGCGGACGTTTTGCGACATCTGACCTCAATGATCTCTACCGCAGGGTTATAAATCGGAACAATCGATTGCGAAGGTTGCAGGAGCTTGATGCCCCTGAAATTATAGTAAGAAATGAAAAAAGAATGCTTCAGGAGGCGGTTGATGTCCTGTTTGACAATGGGCGCAGAGGCAGGGTTGTCACAGGCACGAACAAGCGGCCGCTCAAGTCTCTTTCAGACATGCTCAAGGGAAAACAAGGACGTTTCAGGCAGAATCTGCTTGGAAAGCGGGTTGACTATTCAGGCCGTACAGTTATCGTCGTTGGCCCTGAGCTTAGGCTTTACCAGTGCGGACTTCCAAAACGCATGGCAATTGAGCTTTTCAAGCCCTTTATCTACAACAAACTTGAAGAAAAGGGGTTTGTCACTACCATAAAAAGCGCGAGAAAGATGGTGGAAAAAGAGTCGCCGGAGGTTTGGGATGCCCTTGACGAAGTGGTTAAGGAGTATCCTATTATGCTCAACAGGGCTCCCACACTTCACAGACTTGGCATTCAGGCCTTTGAGCCTGTGCTGATTGAAGGAAAGGCCATTCAGCTTCATCCGATGGTGTGCAGCGCATACAATGCAGATTTTGATGGTGATCAGATGGCAGTGCATGTACCACTTTCAGTGGAGGCCCAGACTGAGGCAAGAGTCCTCATGATGTCCACTAATAACGTGCTTTCTCCTGCCCATGGTGATCCGGTAATCTCTGCCACACAGGATATAGTGCTTGGCATCTACTACATGACCAGGGAAAGGCCTGGTGTGCATGGGATCGGAAAGGTGTTTTTATCCAGAGATGAAGTGCTCATGGCCTGGCATCATGGCGATGTGCATCTTCAGGCCCGTATATTTATCAGATTAAATGGTGAACGCATTGAAACAACTGTGGGCAGGGTTATACTTTCTGATATTTTGCCGTCTGAAGTGCCTTTTTCTGCCATCAACAAGGTGATGCGGAAAAAAGACATAGCTTCGCTGATAGATAAAAGTTATCGGCTGGCAGGAACCAAAAAAACAATACTTCTTGCCGATAAATTAAAAAATATGGGGTATCGTTTTGCCTCCATAGCTGCCATTTCCATCTGTATTGACAATATGATGACCCCTAAAAAGAAGAAAGATATCCTTGGCAAGGCACAGAATGATGTGGCTGATGTTAGGAATCAGTACATTGAGGGGCTTATCACTGATGGCGAGCGCTATAATAAGGTAATTGATATCTGGAGAAGGGCGACTGACGACCTTGCCAAGGAGATGATGGAAAATATCAAGGTGGAGTATTTTCCTGACGCCTCCGGCAAGATGGTAGAAGGTCAGAGTTTTAATCCAATTTTTGTCATGGCAGACTCAGGGGCTAGAGGTAGCCAGGATCAGATCAAGCAGCTTGCCGGTATGAGGGGGCTTATGGCCAAGCCTTCAGGTGAGATTATTGAAACCCCCATTCAGTCCAACTTCAGAGAGGGCTTAAGTGTTCTGGAGTATTTTGTTTCCACGCATGGGGCAAGAAAGGGTCTTGCAGATACTGCCCTTAAAACCGCCAACTCCGGCTATCTTACCCGCCGTCTTGTGGATGTGGCGCAGGACACCACGATTAACGAGGAAGATTGCGGAACCATTGATGGCATAGAGATGGAGCATCTCGTTGAGGGAGGCAAGATCATACAGCGTCTTGGCGACAGGATACTTGGCAGGGTGGCGCTTATGGACATAGTTGATCCTGTCACAGGCGATGTGCTGGTAGAGGCCAATCAGGAGATTACCGAGAATCATGTAGCGCTTATCGAAGAGGCTGGAATATCTAAGGTGGAAATCAGGTCTGTGTTGACCTGTCGTTCGCCTTTTGGTGTCTGTTCAAAGTGTTACGGACGAGACCTCTCAAGAGGGAGGATGGTGGCTTTGGGTGAGGCTGTTGGCATCATGGCTGCTGAATCCATTGGTGAACCAGGCACGCAGCTTACCATGCGCACATTCCATATCGGAGGCACTGCAAGTGGTGCTACTGAACAGGCAGATATTACCGCAAGGGGAAGTGGTATGCTTCGCTACGAGCGTGTAAATTATGTCGTCAATCCAAATGGTCGCAGGGTTGTATTGAATCGAAACGGAGAGGTGGTGGTTGTAACCCCGGATGGCAGGGAAAGAGAGCGCTATCCGGTGGTATATGGCGCTGAGTTGTTGCTGGAAGATGGGGCACAGGTGGAACCTGGCACCAGGCTGGCTGAGTGGGATCCATTCAACATCCCGATCCTTACAGAGGTAGGCGGTCTTGTCAAGTATGGGGATCTTATTGAGGGCATGACCATTCAGGAAAAGGTGGATCAAGTCACGGGCAGGATTACCAGAAAGATAATTCCCCATAAAGGCGCGGATATCACCCCCCGCATCTCCATCAAGGATGAGCGAGGCAAGACTACGAAGCTGCCATCATCCAAAAACGATGCGCGTTATATTCTGCCTGTGGGCGCAATTGTTGTAGTCAATGAAGGTGATGAGGTGAGGCCTGGAGAAGTTCTGGCTAAAATGCCTCGTGAGACTGTAAAGACAAAGGACATCACAGGTGGTCTTCCGAGGGTTGCAGAGCTTTTTGAGGTAAGAAAACCCAAGGAATATGCAATTATCTCGGAAATTGATGGCCTTGTTTCGTTTGGAAAGGATCTGAAGGGCAAGAGAAGGGTTATTGTTACCCCTGAGTTTGGAGATCCCAAGGAATATCTGATCCCAAAAGGCAAACACATCAACGTCCATGAAGGCGATTATATCAGATCAGGCGAGGCATTGATGGATGGCGTGGTAAATCCCCATGACCTTTTGAGAATTAAGGGTATCAAGTCCCTTGCCGCCTATCTTGTTAACGAGATACAGCAGGTTTACAGGCTTCAGGGTGTCAAAATAAACGACAAGCATATCGAGGTAATAGTCAGGCAGATGGTAAAACGTGTCAGGATTACCACTGATGGAGACAGCACATTCATGCTTGGTGAGCAGGTTGAGCAGAGGAAGTTTGAGGAGGAAAACGACAGACTTTTTGCTGAGGGCAAGACGCCTGCAACTGCGGAGCCCATGCTTCTTGGCATAACGCGCGCATCTCTTGTGACAGACAGTTTCATATCGGCAGCCTCTTTTCAGGAGACCACCAAGGTGCTGACAGATGCATCAATCGCGGGCAAGGTTGATGATCTTCGCGGGCTTAAGGAAAATGTTATTATGGGCCGGCTTATTCCAGCAGGAACTGGCAGGGTTTTCTATGAGATGAAGGAAAAGGCAAGGGCCAGGGAGCAAAGGGCGTGACAGGTAAAGCAAAAGGGGTGCCACGAGCAGGCTGCCCTGTTATTGATGACATCCCTGAAGAAGTGCAGTCAATCTATGTCCGGTTGAGAGATAAATATCAACTCGGGTTTGAGCCTCTGACTGTGAGGGGCAGACGATTCCGGTTCCTAAATGTGACTGATCTTTCGCCATTTATAGAAGGGAAAAATCCTATGCTTTCACCGTCAGAGTTTCCTTTCTGGGTAAAAATATGGGAGTCTGCAATGGTTTTGGCCGACTTTCTTGCTCACATCAGCTCAGAGCCACCGAAAAGGGTACTCGAACTCGGGGCAGGCCTTGGGGTGAGTGGCCTTGTGGCTGCCTCGTATGGACATGAGGTTACCATTACAGATATGGAGGATGAAGTTCTGGATTTTTCACGCATCTCTGCTGCTGTGAATGGTTGTAAAAATGTAACATTTTCAAGGCTTGACTGGCTTTCCCCTTCGGATACACTTGGTCAGTTTGATTTGATAGTAGGTTCAGAGGTGTTGTTTAGTGAGAGGTTTTTTCAGCCTCTTTTAAAGGTTTTTGAGCTTTATCTGAAGCCTGATGGCGTAATCTATCTTGCGCATGATGTTCGAAGGCAAAGCCTTGTGAGGTTTTTTCCTTTGTGCGAGCCGCATTACAAGATTGGAGTGCAGAAGTTCACAATGAAGGCCAAAGGAGAGGCTCTGGAAATACTTTTGACCAGACTTATGAAAGGATGAGATGCATGTTGTATAAAATCTTGCTGATTGTATGTATTGTGTCCGTTGAGGCAGGGGTCTGTTTTGCTGGCAGAAGTGATGTGGCGGACAGGGTTGCCATTGCCAATGGAGTCTTGAAGGACATGATGTCGCTTAATGAGGCGATTCCACAGGAATTGCTTGAGGTATGTTCAGGAATTGCAATCTTTCCAAATACCTTCAAGGCTGGTTTTATTGTTGGTGTAAATTACGGCAAGGGAGTCTTTGTTGCCAAGGATCCAGTGACTGGAAAGTGGCATGGGCCAGTGTTTCTGACTATTGGCGGAGGCAGTTTTGGCTGGCAGATAGGCGCTCAGGTTACAGATTTCGTGCTTGTTGTGATGAATCAGCGGGGGGTATCTGCCTTCATGAAGGATAATGTCACACTTGGAGGGGACCTCTCTGTAGCTGTAGGGCCAGTGGGGCGCAAGATGACGGCTTCAACAGACATTGCCTTGTCTTCTGAGGTTTATTCTTATTCCCGAACAAGGGGATTTTTTGCGGGAGTTTCTCTCACCGGCGCATATCTTCACAATGACTATGAGTCAAATGAGCTTTTTTACCAGAAGGCGATGCTTCCCAGGGAGATATTAAACGGCAAGATTCTGGAGCAGCCCAAAGAAGTTGAACAACTGCTTGCTTCCCTGGATAAGTGCTGTAAGTAGCTGATGTGGGTTACATTGATTGCTGCCTCCACCCTTTGTGGCAGGATATCACCTGACATAAAAGGTAGCAATCTTGACAGGCAGCACCTTGAGCAGATGCGCATGGCAACCGGCGCAGGTCTGATGGGGGCAGCCACGCTAAGGATCGACGATCCCGAGATGAGGGCTGTTGGTGGCGTGTTACCGCCAGAAAGAATCCGCTCGGTAATCACGACCTCGCAAACCCTTCCTTTTCACAAAAGATTTTTTTCATCAAACCCTTTTCCTGTAGTTTTTACATCTGAATTATCTGTTGCTGCTTTAAAGCAGCAATCGCCACCCGGTGTGGAAGTAGTTGCCGTGCCTTTTTTTGCCAAAGGGCTTCTTTCACTCCAGCATGTGCTTGAATGGCTGGAACAAAAAGGGGTTCACTCTGTTTTGATTGAGGGTGGCGGCAGGCTTAATTATGCCGCTTTTTCTCAGCAGATTATAGATGATATATATCTTACGGTAATCCCACGGATAGAAGGCGGTGTGAATGGCGCAATGTTTTTGGCAGGAGAAAAAGGCCTTGCCCAGGCATTAAGGCTTGTTAATTGTCTTTCCCTTGAGACAGGCGAGGTAATCCTGCATTATGAGGTGCTAAAATGAATGAGCAGTGTCCTGACAAGAAATCCAGCCAGGAGAGGCTTGCACGCTTTGCGCGTTTTTTGTTTGAGGGTGCTATACTCAAAAAGACCTGGCGCACAGGGTATGCCTTTTTAGGTCAGGGCAGGGAGTCTGTGGCAGAGCATACCTTTGGCATGATGCTCATTGCCATGATCCTTGCGAGGCTTTGCCCTGAGGTTGACGAGTTGAAATTGCTCAAGTTGTGTCTCTTGCACGATATGCCTGAGGCGCGTACGGGTGATGCAAACGCAGTACACAAGCGTTACATTGTCCGGGATGAGGAGAGAGCGGTTTTGGACATGGTGCGGGGGCTTGAAGGCGGTCAGTTGATAGAACGGCTTATTCATGAGTTTAACGATGGAAAAAGCCTTGAAGCCAGGCTTGCGCGGGATGCTGACCAGCTTGACATGATTCTTTCCCTGAAAACTCATTCAGACACAGGCAGTGATGATGCTGTGATCTGGATGCCTTATGTGAAGCGTCGCCTTGTGACGCAGGAGGCAAAGGCGCTGGCTGATGCTGTTCTTGCTGAGCATTGGTCATGCTGGTGGATGAGTGAGCTTTTGGGCGAGTGTGGTGGGTAGTCCGAAAAACTTTTTAGTTTCGATTTGGTGCTAAAGTTGATAGTATCGCAAAAAAAGTCGCCAACTGCCCAACTACTGCTATATTGTGCTACATCCTTTGTCTTTACGGCGTACAGGAATTACGCCTCATTCATCAGGATTTGTGTGCCTTGCATTTGACGATTTTTGATTAGCCATCGTGTAGATTTTTTATGAGACCATAAAAGTTAATTACGAGCGATAGTTGATTTTTGTATTGGTTATTGGCAAAAGCTATTTTGGCTTGACAGATGAAGATGGTTGCATAATAATGCAATTATCGAATTAAGCAAATAGCTAAGTAATTGGTGCCATGATGAGGTGTTTTTGTAATATGGATATATTTGCGCTTCATGCTGAGTTTTGTGCAATTTTTTCCTCTGAAATCAGGCTTCGCATCATGTGGGCGTTGGGGGATGGGGAAAAAACGGTAACAGACCTTGCCAATGAGCTTGGAATCAGCATTTCTAACACATCTCAGCATCTTGCAATAATGAGAAGTCGTGGGGCAGTGGAGACGCGGCGGGAAGGAAGAACGATTTTTTATCGGATAGCTAATTTCAAATTTTTTCAAGGAGCAAGCCTGATACGAGAGGGATTGCTGGAAGAGTTTATGAAAAAAAGTCAGATGTCGGTTCAGAGTGAAATATATCTGTCCGCTGTGTAAAAGGAGGAAAATATGCCAAAAATACGTTTGTTAGCAGGGCTATACGCCTGTGGTTTTGCTGGCCTGGCATCAACTTCCTGGGCTTTGGTCCATGAGATAAAGTCAGAACAGGCAGCGCTGCTGACTACCGCAGATCACAGGAAGTTTCAGGCTCTCAATCAGGAGTTTCAATCAGGGCCGGAGGTGACTAAGGCATGCCTGAGCTGTCACACAGAGGCAGCCAAGCAGGTGCATAAATCAATACACTGGAGCTGGCAGTGGGAAAAGGCAGGAGGTCTGGGCAAAAAAAACGCTGTCAATAACTTCTGAGTGGCTGTTACCTCCAACTGGTGCAGGTGCACCAGCTGCCACGCTGGCTATGGCTGGAAGGATGCGGAATTTGATTTTTCCTCACAGGAGAACGTGGACTGCTTAGTATGCCACGACAGCACAGGAAAATACAAGAAATTTCCAACTGACTGCGGACACCCCGCCTATGAAGAGAAAAAATTTATGGACAAGGTGTTTCCAAAACTTGATCTCAAGGAAATAGCCCAGAATGTCTCAAATCCTGACCGCCGAAACTGTGGTGCTTGTCATTTTTTCGGCGGAGGAGGAAATGGAGTGAAGCATGGAGACCTTGACACCTCGCTTCTGGCCCCATCCAAGGCGCTGGATGTCCACATGGACAAGGCTGGCCTGAACTACTCATGCGGCAAATGCCACACCACTGAGGCGCATCACATCGAGGGCAGACATTACAGCGACCCTGCCTCAAACGATCACAACTCTGCAATGCCAAAAGACAACCGCAACAGAATAGCCTGTGAATCCTGTCACTCGGCAACTCCTCATAAAAATAACGAAAAGCTCAACCACCATACTGACAAAGTGGCATGTCAGACCTGCCATATCCCTGCATTTGCAAGGGAAAACCCAACGGTCATGTGGTGGGACTGGTCAAAGGCAGGTAAAAAAGCAGAAGATGGAAAGCCTGTCAAGAGTAAGAATGAACAAACAGGCGTAGAATACACTACTATGAAAGGCGAACAGCACTGGAAAAAGAATCAATCCCCTGACTATTACTGGTACAACGGCAGCATGACTTACATCAAGGCAGGAGACAGGATTGCATTAACTGCTCCTGTAAAGCTTTCAGTCCCTGCTGGCGGTCAAAATGATCCGAATTCCAGGATTGCTCCATTTAAAATACACAAAGGCATCCAGCCTGTTGATGAGAAAAATCAGACCATCCTCATCCCAAAACTCTTTGGAAAACCCGGTTCAGGCGCATACTGGGCCGATTATGACTGGCAAAAGGCCGGGGAGATCGGCATGGCTGCGGCAGGACTTCCATTTTCCGGCCATGTGGGATTCGCAGAGACCTGGACGTTCTGGCCCATAAACCACATGGTAGCGCCAAAGGAACAGTCTCTGAAATGTGACGCCTGCCACAGCGGCGTGGGGCGTCTCAAAGACCTTGGTGGCTTCTATATGCCTGGCAGGGACAAAAGCAGGGTTATTGACATGATAGGTTGGGGCCTTGTGGGACTTTATGGCATAGGAGCTGGACTTCACGGCATCTTGCGGCTTTTTAAGACAAAAAAATAGGAGAAATGCCATGCAAAGGATATATCTTTACTCCAGATTTGAAAGATTCTGGCACTGGTCCCAGGCTGCTCTCATTATTCTTCTAATCCTGAGCGGCTTTGAGATACACGGGACATGGAACATATGGGGCTTTGAAAAAGCCCACAGCCTGCATGTAATCAGCGCATGGGGGCTGACAGGCCTTGTGGCATTTGCCATATTTTGGCACTTCACTACTGGTGAGTGGAGGCAATACATCCCTACCTTTGAAAAACTCAAAGAGATGATCTCCTATTACACTGGTGGCATTTTTAAAGGCGAACCCCACCCGTTTGAAAAGACCAAGGATAAAAAACTGAATCCGCTTCAAAGATGGGCTTATTTCAAGCTCAAGGTCATCCTGTTTCCTCTCCAGTTCATAAGCGGCTTTTTATTCCTGTATTACAATGACTGGAAGACGTTAGGCATAGACTTAACCCTTGAACCAGTGGCCTTGCTACATACCCTTGGCGGCTTTGCCTTTCTGGCGTTTCTGGTAATACATGCATATCTCACCACCACAGGCCATACACTTTTCAGCCATATAAAGGCCATGATAACAGGCTGGGAGACGACAGGCAGTTAAATTGGAAAAGTTTCACCATAGCCTGGCACTGTTACCTCTGTTTGAGGCAGAGCTGTTTGTATAGCATGCTTCAGGGATTTCAGGGCGTCAGGCTCTCCATGAACTAGAAATACTTTTTTGGGCATAGCTTTTTTAGCAAATTCTACTAAATGATGCCTGTCAGCATGTGCTGAAAAGCCGTTGATTGTATAGATTTTTGCCTTAACCGCAACCTCTTCTCCAAAGATTTTGACAGGGTTTTCGCCATCGACTATCCTGCGGCCAAGGCTTCCCTGTGTCTGAAATCCAACAATTATAAGAGTGGTGTTTTCTCGCCATAGAAGGTGTTTGAGGTGGTGTTTGATGCGTCCGCCTGTCATCATTCCGCTGCCTGCAAGTATGATCTTTGGCCCAGTGAAATTGTGAATCGCCCTTGATTCATCGATGGTTTCACTTAATATTAAACCCGGAAAAATGAATGGGGATGAGCGTTCTGTAAGTTGAACTTGTAATTTTGGGTCGCAAAAGGCACAGTGAGTATGGTAAAGTCTCGTGATGTTTATGGCCAAAGGACTGTTGAGGAATACTGGAATGTTCCTTGCAATTTTGCCTGTCTTTTTCAATAGGCCGATATGATACAGTATTTCCTGTGCCCTTTCAAGGGCAAAGGTAGGTATTAGCACAGATCCTTTCTTTTTAAGGGTGTGTACTATTGCCTCTTCAAACTCTAATACAGACTCTGCATAGCTTTTGTGCTCTCGATTTCCATAGGTTGATTCCATCACAAGCACATCAACTGACTGATTGGGTGAGGAAGGATTTTTCACTACAGGTCTGTCTCCATCTCCGAGGTCGCCTGTGTAAAGCAGTTGTTTCACCCCCATGCCATCGCGCCCCTGATATTCTATGAAGGTTTGCGCTGAACCGAGTATGTGGCCTGCTTCGGAAAAGTGAAAAGAAAGGCGCACATCTTCTGACAGGGAAATAGGCGTGTCATATCCAACTGGCATGTCAAAAAAATCCATGGAATAATAGACGTCTTCGGTGGAATATAGTGGCGCTGAGACCTCTATGCCTTTTCTTGCAAGCCTTCTTTTTTTCCAGTCGAACTCTTCCTTGTGAAGATGAGCAGCGTCGAGCAGAATGAGTCTTGCGATGTCTTTAGTGGGAGGCGTTGAGTAGATGTGTCCATGAAAACCATTTTTTACAAGTACAGGTATCCTGCCACAGTGGTCAAGATGACCGTGGCTTAAAATAAGACCGTCCACCGCCTCAGCCCTGAAGGGAAAAGGTGCATAGTTTTGGCTTTCAACCTCCCACTGTCCCTGAAACATGCCGCAGTCAAGGAGAAATGCTTTATGGTTGTTTTCAAAAAGGTGGCATGAACCTGTCACACCACCTGTCGCTCCATGAAAGGTTATTGTAGTCATTTTTTTTACCCCTGTGGTTCTGGTGTGGTTTCAGGATATACGTAGTAGGAATTGACCCATCCTTTTCTTCCTTCAGGCAGCCTGATATAATACCATTTATGATACGTACCTATTACAGGCAGTTTGTCGCCGTAATAAACTTCAGATATTACAGGAAAGTCTGAGGCTGGTCCTGACCGCACATTCAATATTTCTGTATTGACAATTATGAAGTCCGCCGGTGGGGCATCTACTTCCCAGACCGGAGGCAGTTCATCAGGCTCATTAATTACAACATATCCTCCGGGGGCGGAACGGTAATAAACTCCGGCATAGCTATAGTACTCAATGCCTCCAAGATAAAAGGTGGTATATCCAAATGGAAGGGTAGCCAGGACAAAACCAATCGGTGGGGCCACCCATACAAAACCGTTGTATGCCCTTCTGTAAAAACAGCCATCATGTATAAAAAACCAGTCATTTTTGAAATGAACTTTTTTGTGGCCCTGAGGCAGTTCACGATAAAAACTTTTGCCTGGTGGAGGCAACTTTCTTAAATCGCCATGTGAATATCTGTCATAGTCTTGCCTGTTATGATTGTAAGCACTTTCCCAATCTTTTGAAATTTTTTTGTCAGACCACGTAACCCGGTCTTTGTCCCTGTCTCCTGGTCTATGTCCATTCTCCTTGAGAGCTGGGTCGCTGAAGCGTTTGTGATCCAGTTCGTCTTTTTTGCCGGTTCTGAAGGTTTGTTTGTCGAATACGTGAGCATCTGGCGCTGACTGGCTGGTGGTGAACCCTGCGCTTTTCTGGAACGGATTTTGCTGAAAAGCGTTTTTGTCAAACCTCTGAGGCTGTTCAGTTTTATGAACCTTTAAGCCGGTGCTGTTTTGAGGAGTTCTGTTTTTGAAACCGCTATCACTGACAGAGTCACTGCGTTTTCTCACAGGGTCAACAGTGAGTTTTTCATATGGTTGCCGTTGGATGATATTTGCTTGGCTGCCGCTATTGTCAAAACCGGAACTGGATTGGTTGGATGGGGAAAAAGACATCGGCTTAGGCTTTCGAGTCATTGAATCCTTGTGTGATATGTCAAAACTGTCCCCTCCTGACTTGCTGTCAAATCTGTGGGAAGTGCCTTTTTGAGCCTCCCATGAAGAATGTCCGCCATCCCATGCAAAAACATAAGGCTCTGTCAATATCAATGAAGCAAGAACAAGTCCGATGCAACGGTGTTTTTTTTCAGCAGTTTTCATGAGTTGTTGTCCTTTTAACAAAAAAAATGTGGAACAAGATTTTTTTTGCAAGTTATAAGCCAATTCTATAAAAAGTCCTTGATTGAAAAGTTGCAGGTAACCTGGTATGAAGTCAGACATATCGTCAGTCGGATGTAGGAGTTTTTTTTATACATTATGCAACAAACTTAATAATATGCAAGCGCTATGAGGCAATCCCGCCATAGGCAATTCCAGAAATCAGAAAGTTAGTTCGATGGCAAGGCGTGATAAGGCTGAAAAGCGCAGCATAATCCCCTGTATGTGAGTATTTGCCCTGCGCCTTGCAATAAAAAGCAAGGCTTGGAAAATTGCAAAGCAATTTGCCAGCCGACGAACAACGCAGCCATTGGACGAAATGGCAATTTCTGGGACTTCCCTATAGAAGAAACGGAAAAATGCTACCAGACGTTTTGTCCCCATTTTTTATTTTAAGGGATTGACAGCCAATCGTTATTGTGATAACAGTGGGCATTCTGAAATGAATGAAGATTCAGAAAAATTCACATATTGAGGCAGACCCTGAATGGCAGGCGTAAAAGAGGAGCTGTCTCTGCTTTTGAGGGGACTTAGCACAGCTACCACAATATCATTATCTGTGGTATTTTCTGTGTTTGCAGGGGTTTTAACAGGTTATTACTTAGACAATCATGTGTTTAAGGGATCTACCACCCCGTGGCTTACAATGCTGTTTTTGTGTTTTGGAATAGGCGGTGGGATTAAAAACTTCATTATCCTCAGCAGGCGATTTAAGGATGATGAGGATAAAAAGGGCAAGGGAGAGGGAAAAGTAGGTGACTGAGGGGATAAAAAATCTGATAGCAGGCCATTTTGATGATGGTTTTGTGTGCCATTTCCTGATATTCAACTGGTTGACAGGTGTAGTCTTGATAGCAATCCTTTCATTTTTTACTTCCGAACAAATAATCGTTGGAACAGCCATAGGCTTTGCCATAGCCAGTCTGAATAGCGCAGGCCTTCATAAGGACTGTCTGAGGGTTATGAGATATAGCTCGGTTTATGTATATTATGGCGGGCTTGCAGTCAGGATAGGTTTGATAGCCTTGGTTGTCACTGTGGCGCTTTTATACCTCAAATCCTATGTCTCTCCCATAGGTTTGTTCATTGGCCTGTCAGTGCCTGTGATCAATTTTTATCTTCTTACCCTTTTAGTGGTGATAACAACTTTTAGATATAAGTATAAGGAGGCGTGTTAACAATGGAACATCCACTACTATTTTTGTCTCTTCTGTTTGATGCAGTAGGGCTTCCTGCCCACGGCGGAACAAGTCCGCTGGAGATGATTCTTTCTCCTGCCATGCAGCACAGTTTTTTTGCCATGATCATCTGTTTGATCCTTGCAAAAATGGCCACAAGCAAGATGGAAATGATTCCAAAGGGGCTTCAGAATGTAATGGAGGCTTTTGTGGGCGGGCTTGAGGATTTTATCACAGAGCAGACACATGACAGGACAAAGACCAGAATTATTTTTCCTGTGGTTGCAACCTTTGGATTATACATCCTCATTGCAAACTATATGGGGCTTATCCCAGGGCTTATGTCACCAACGGCTGACCTGCACATTACGCTCGGCTGTACTGCTATCTCTATCGTGATGTATCATGCGCTTGGCATACGTTTTCATGGTGTTAAATATCTCAAGCACTTCATGGGGCCTGTGCCTGCGATGGCTCCTGTTGTGTTTCCCATTGAGATATTCAGCCATATCGGACGTCTGCTCTCTCTGGCAATTCGACTTTTTGGCAACATGGTTTCCAAGGAGATCCTGCTTGGTCTGTTTTTCATGCTTGCAGGTCCATATCTTGCCCCGCTTCCGATTATGTTCCTCGGTGTGCTGGTATGTCTGATACAGGCGTTTATTTTTATGATGCTCTCTACAGTCTATTCCGTAGAGGCTATGTCAGAGGAACATTAGTAAAGCAGCAGTCAGGATTTTATAGATTACAATGGTTTGAAGAAGGCCAAAAAATATATCAAATTAAGGAGGTAGTACAAATGAAGAAAGTGTCAGTGGTTTCGGTTTTGTCCTTGCTGATGCTCGTTGGCTTTGCGGCCATGGCATTCGCAGGCGATGGTGATGTAGTGGATAAGGGTGGCCATGTCAGTATAGTTATGGTTGCAGCGCTTATTGCAGCAGGTTTTGGAGTAGGTATTGCTGCAGCTGGTTGCGGTGTTGGTATGGGGCATTGCGCACGTGGTTGTCTTGAGGGTTCTGCCCGTAACCCTGAGCTTGCCGGAAAGCTCACAGTTACCATGTTTATCGGTCTGGCTCTTATCGAGTCTCTGACTATTTACGCCCTTGTTATCGCCCTTATCGCCCTTTACGCTAACCCGCTTCTGCCACAGCTTACGAAGATATTCGGGCTGTAATAGCTGATTAGATTAAGCGTTAACGGTTAATAGCAGATCGAAGCCGCATGGGAAACCATGCGGCTTTTTTTGTTGACAACAGCTCAAATCCTTTCATACTAAAAAAGATATGTGCACCTCATCCAAATACAACAACCTTCTGAGAGCGGATAGACAACACCTTTGGCATCCATACACCCAGATGAAGGATTTCGAGCAAAGGGATCCTCTTTTTATTGTTTCTGCCAAAGGCCCCTTTCTCTATGACCACGAAGGAAGATGCTACTATGACTCCATATCATCCTGGTGGTCAAATCTTCATGGGCACTGCCACCCCAAGATAATTGAGGCAATTACAAGGCAATCCAGCAAACTCGATCATGTCCACTTTGCGGCCACTACGCATGAGCCAGGCATAGAGCTTGCTCAACAGCTTGTCAGCCTTGCCCCATCCAGCCTGAGCAGGGTGTTTTATTCAGACAATGGCTCAACTGCCTGTGAAGTTGCTATGAAGATGTCTTTTCAATATTGGTTGCAGACAGAAGGGGAACGTGATGCAAAAAAACGTCATATTTTTATATCGCTGGATCGCGGCTATCATGGTGATACCTTCGGAGCTATGAGCGTAAGCGGAACATCGTGGTATCACAGTAGTTTTTCCCCTTTTTTGTTTGAATCGTTCAGGATTCCATCTCCATACTGCTATAGATGTCCGTATAACAGTAATATTGAAAGATGCGGCATAGAATGCCTCATGCCTCTTGGAAAAATCCTGAATGAAAAGGCTGACGAAATTTCTGGAGTGATCGTGGAGCCCATGCTTCAGGGGGCAGGAGGAATGATTGTGCACCCCCGGGGTTATATTGAAAAACTTGCCTCTATGGTGAAAACAGCAGGAGTGCATCTGATTTTTGACGAGGTCGCTACAGGTTTTGGCAGGACAGGAAAGATGTTTGCGCTTGAACATTCTGGCGTAACACCTGATTTTTTGTGTCTTTCCAAAGGGCTCACCAATGGCACAATGCCCCTTGCAGTGACCATGACCACAGAAGATATTTACATGGCGTTTTATGATGATTTTCACAAAGGGAAGACCTTTTTCCATGGGCATACCTACACGGGAAATCCCCTTGCCTGCGCTGTCGCCGTTGCTTCACTTAAAATTTTTGAAGAAGAGGCTGTGCTTGAGAGGATCAAGCCAGCGATAGCGCAACTGCAACAGGGTAAGGACAATTTTAATGAGATAGATGCCGTGGGCGACGTGAGGGGGATTGGCATGGTGGCTGCCTTTGAACTAGTGCAGAACAGAGGAAGCAGGGAGCCATTTTCATCGGAAAAAAGGCTTGGCTGGCAGATATACCTTGAGGGTCTGGAAAAAGGACTTATTTTAAGGCCGCTTGGCGATGTGATCTATCTGTTGCTGCCTCTTTGCCTTGAAAAAACGGATATAGAGAGACTTTTAGAAAAAACCTTTGAGGTTATCCAAAAAGTGAGCACAGCATAATTTATAAGGTGCTGCTAAAACTTGATGACCTCACAAAAAGTTGCCAACTGCCCAACTACTGCTATATTGTGCTGTATCCTTCGTCTTTGCGGCGTACAGGAAGTACGCTGCATTTCTTAGGCCTCAGGATTTGAGCGTTTTGTATTAGAAGATTTGTAACTATCCAGTATAATGCCGAAAACGAACGAAAACCACCGTACTGTAACTATTCAGCTATGCCCCAGGTTATGAATGCACTGAATTTACTTGAAGCGCCGCTGGAATCCATCAATCTGATTGAAGCCAGCGCTGGAACAGGTAAAACATATACGATTTCCAACCTTTATCTCAGATTTATTCTGGAAAAAGGTCTGAGCGTGCATGAGATTCTGGTGGTGACATTTACTGAAGCAGCCACCAAGGAACTTCGGGAGCGGTTGTGGACAATTCTTGATAAGGCTTATTGTTTGCTCTGCTCACAAGAACTTGACACAGCGTTAACCGGAGAAGGGCATATCAAGGCAATACTTCGCAATTTTTGTTCTTCAAATAAAGGCGGGATTGAGGCAGCTAAAAAACGCCTGCGACTGGCGGTTGTCAGTTTTGATGAGGCCGCCATCTTTACGATTCATGGATTCTGCCAACGAATGTTGAATGAAAACGCATTCGAGAGCAATCTTCCTTTTGATCTTGAACTGATTACGCAGGACTCGGATATGCTTCAACAGGTTGTCAATGATTTCTGGCGCAGGCTTGTGTTGAGAGAAGACCTGTATGTCCAGACATTGCTTGCCAATGGCCTTTTATCTCTGGAAGACCTTTCATCGTTTGCAAAATCCATCACGAAAAAAGCGGATATCCGCCTGTCTGATGACTCAGACAGGGCTGTGGCAGTCAACGGTAATGCCCTTGCCGAGAAGTTGAAAGAGTGTTGGTTTTCCAATAAAGAACAAATAGTTGCAATTCTTAAAGACACTAAGAACAATAAGCTTACCCGTAGCCAAGACAAGTATGCAATAGTTATAGTTGATCAGGACGTGCTGTGCTTTGATCGCATGACTGATAATTTTTTTCCGGCTGAGAAGATAAGAAAGTATGCGCAAACTACTCTTAATGATGCTGTCACACCTGCGCAAAAGGCCAAGGGCGTGTTGGCGATGTCTCATGATTTTTTTACCCTGTGTGATGAGTTTACAGGGATGCTTGATGATAAGCTTCTGGAGATAAAGCATGAGTTTTTTAGATATATCAAACAGGAGTTTCGTGCGCGCAAGCTTCAGCTTAATGTGCAGAGTTTTGATGACATCCTGCACAATCTCCGGCAGGCTTTGAGGGATGACAGGCATGGCAGCTTTCATAACTTGATTCGTTCCAGGTTCAGGGCAGTCATGATTGATGAGTTTCAGGATACGGATCCTGTGCAGTACGAGATTTTTCAAAGGGTTTTCATGCAGGATGGCCATAGGCATACTGTATTTCTCATAGGCGACCCCAAACAATCTATCTATAAATTCCGTGGTGCTGATATTTTTGCCTATTTGAAGGCCAAGAAGCTTGTGGATACCTGCTGGACACTTTCCACTAATTTCCGTTCCGAGGCGGTTATGATAGATGCAGTGAATCATCTGTTCATTCAGCAGAGTGAAGCCAATGTATCCGCCCTTAATCCATTTCTCGAAGCTGATATTCCCTATCTGTCTGTCAAGGCCGGAGGCGTTGCGGAAAAAAAAGGACGTCTGTTGGCAGAAGGTGCAGTTTCAGGGGCTGGACTGGAGGTTATTTATCTTGAAAAATCAGATACTGCTTTTAATGCTGAAAGTGCCCGACGCGCTTCGGTTCAGGCGACTGCCTGCAAAATTCTGGAGTTGGTGAATCTTGGGCAGCAAGGCAGGATCAGATTTGTTTCAGATGAAGGTGCAATCAAACCCCTGCAACCATCAGACATTACAGTGCTGGTTCGCACACATGATGAGGCGTTGAGCATTCAGAATGCCCTGCAGGATTTTGGCGTTCCAGGGGTGCTTCAAAGCACAGGCAACATCTTTGAATCTGAGGAGGCTGAACATTTTTTTTATTTTATGGCGGCAGTGGCAGAGCCTGGCGAGCATTCGCTTCGTCCATTTCTGCTGACTCCTTTTGTGAATAAAACCCTGGCTGAACTCAGGGATATTTCAGATGATAAGTTGCAGGATTGGCATCAGTTAATGATAGAGCTTCAGGGTCTGTGGAAACGCGAGGGATTCATGAGCATGTTCAGCAGGTTTATGTTCCGTGAAAAGATACGAGAGCGCATCCTGGCAATGAAGGGCGGAGAGCGCATCATTACCAATATGCTGCATCTGGCAGAGCTTGTTCACAGGCAAAGCGCTGAATGCAGGCATGGGATGGATGGGCTGTTGAGCTGGCTCAATAAAATGATCACAGAGCCTGAGACAAGACCTGAACATGAGATTTATCTGGAGCGGGATGCTGATGCTGTCCATATCCTTACTGTTCATGCAAGCAAGGGGCTTGAGTTCAATGTCGTATTCTGTCCGTTTGAATGGAACAGACATTACGATCCATGGTGGCTCAAGGGCGCCAGTTCCATAGAATATTACAATCGCACGAAAGAAAGGTGGGAGCTGGATATTCAAAAAAATGGAGATGATTGGGTTAAGCATAAACAGAGCGTGTGGCGCGAGGAGCTGGCTGAAAATCTCAGACTGCTGTATGTCGCTGTTACCAGGGCCAGAAACAAATGCTATCTTGTAACCGGAGATATAAGGGACTGCCAGTTGTCTGCGCTCAATTACCTTCTTTGCGGCAAAAAGTTTTCTGATGTGGCAGTCTATTTGTCTGCCATGAAACCTGAAGGCAATGGTTCAACCGAGTTAGCGAAACAACAGCTTGATGAGATGAAAAAAGGCCTTGAAGTCCTGACTGCTTCATCCAATGGTTTGATTTACATGCAAAAGATTGCAGAGCCTCAACAGAGACTTTCTGTCAATGGAAAATATGTCCAGAGGCCGGCCAGCAGAATGGAGCTTAGGCCTGCTTCTTTTGCCGCTGTCATTGAAACAGACTGGGGGGTTGGCAGTTTTTCATGGCTTGTAAGAGAGGTCAGTCATGGCCACAAACAAGCGGAACCTGTTAAAGTACATGAAGGTGCTGAAGAGGATTTAATAGCCACGCCTAATACAGTTCGGGCAGCTTCAATGACTGTCCCGATTTTGCCTAAAGGCGCCCGTACTGGCTCTGCTGTGCATGAAATATTTGAGGAGGTTGATTTTGTCCTTCAGGATGGCTTAAATGACATTGTCAGGGCGAAGCTGAGAAAATATGGGATTGGAAACCAGGGTGATTTTGAAAAGGTTGTATCTCATACAGCGCAACTGGTTGGTAATACATTGAAAACTCCAATACCCGCTGCTTTGAACCTGACCTTGAACACTGTCAGCAGGCAAAGGCGGTTGACAGAGCTTGAGTTCTTCTACCCTGTCCGAAACATTACACCTGATTCAGTCGCCGAGGTCTTTCGAACTCATGGAAAGGACATAATCAGCGAAAGATTCGCCAGCCAGATTGGTCGCCTGACCTTTAATCTGAAAAAAGGCTTTATGGGTGGGTTTGTTGACCTGATTTTTGAACATGCAGGTCGCTATTACGTCCTTGACTGGAAAACCAACTGGCTCGGGCAAGGCGGCGATGCCTATTCACAGGCTATAATCAAAGATATCATGCTTGAGTCGTATTATATGCTTCAATATCACCTTTACACTGTGGCTGTACATCTTTATCTCAGGAAAAAGCTGCCAGGTTACAGATATGATGAGCATTTCGGCGGGGTAATCTACACGTTTGTCCGGGGTATGACGCCGGACAGGCCTGGTCACTCGGTCTTTTTTGATCGTCCGGATGAAATGCTGATACGTGAGCTTTGTCAGACTCTGGGGACTGATGTATCATCATGAAGAGGATCATGGAGGCGCGACACGCCGACTTTCGCAATCGCTATGCTGGCCTGGGTTGCTTCAGGGAGATTGATTTTCATTTTGCAGAATTCATATTGAATCGCAGTGACAGCCACGATTCCCACAGCGCAAGCAGGGAAATGCTCTATCAGGCTGCGCTACTGCTCAGCCATGTCACCGGGCTTCAGAATGCTGCTTTAGACCTTAAATCAGCAGCAGGACAGCCAATAGAGAGCTTTTCTGGCATTGAGCAGCCATCATTTAAGGCATTGAGCATTTCGCTTGCTGACTATGCGCGATGGTTGAATGTATTGCGTGATGAATACGGGCGTCTTGTTGGCAGACCTGGGGAGAAAAAGCCCTTGATCCTGGATGACAACGGGCTGCTTTATCTGTACCGGTACTGGGACTACGAACAGCGGGTGGCAGATGCTGTGATAAAACGCTGCGATAGTCTGTCGGAGCCTTTGTCAGGGCAGGAGCTGCTTGACAGCCTGTTTCCTGAGGCCGGAGACGGAATCGACTGGCAGAAAGTTGCTGCGGTTTCAGCGTTTCGCAGCCGTTTCTGCGTAATTTCAGGCGGGCCTGGCACAGGCAAGACCACCACTGTCGCAAGGCTTGTCGCCATGCTTCTTAATGCAATGCCAGGTTTGGTCATTGATATGGTAGCCCCGACAGGAAAGGCGGCCGATCGTCTGACTAAGTCTGTTCAGGCAGCCAAAACAAGACTTCATCTCCCTGATGAGCTGAAGAAACTGATGCCTGAGAAGGCGACAACCATCCATCGTTATCTGGGCTATCTTCCGTCAGTCAATACCTTCAGAAAAAATGCGAACAACCGCACTGCGTCTGGTCTGCTGATTGTGGACGAGGCGTCCATGGTGTCCCTGCCCTTGTTCGCCTGTCTGCTTGAGGCCATCCCTGACGATTGCCGCGTGATTCTTCTCGGTGACAAGGATCAGTTGGCGTCTGTGGAAACAGGTTGTGTGTTTGGCAGTCTTGCAACCGCTGAGGTGACGAATCGTTTCAGCAACGCTTTTGCAAGCGATTACAAAGAGCTGTCTGAACAGATGGGCCTTCCGGTCACTGATTCACCAACGATTTTGACTGACAGGGTCATCAAGCTGGAACACAGCTACCGGTTTGGAAGAGGCAGCGGCATTGGTCATCTCAGTTTTTTAGTCAATGAGGCTGAAACTGAGGAAGACGCCTCTGACATCATGACATTTTTGAAGGAGCGTAAACTGTCCATATCCGTCAGGAAAAAGCTCAGGAAGGCAGGAAGGCCAGAGCCGTCAGTGGACCTGTTTCAGGATATTGAATGGAAGGAACTGCCTGAGCCAGGTCATTTAAAGTCAACTCTGAAAAAGATTATCAAGGATAATTTTGCCCATTATCGTGACGAAGTCAGTCGGTTTGAGGCAGGCAATGCAAGGGTGGAGGATGTCCTTTCTGCTCTGGACAGTTTTCGCATCCTGTGCGCTGTGAATCAAGGCATTTTTGGCGTGGAAAACCTGAATGTGGTTTGTGAGGACGAACTTTTTGGCTTGAAAAAGGGCCTGTTCTATTCAGGCCGTCCTGTAATGGTGCTGACAAACGATTACACCCAGCGTCTTTTTAACGGAGATGTGGGGGTGATCCTGAAAAATGCAGATGGAACGATACGGGCGTATTTTCAGGGTGAAAATGGCAGCGTCCGTTCTTTTTCCACTGTATGTCTTCCAGCTCATGAGACTGCCTTTGCCATGACAGTACACAAGAGTCAGGGATCGGAATTTGACAGGGTTCTGATGATCCTGCCTGAGCAGGATCTCAGGATATTAACCAAGGAAATCATTTACACAGGCATCACCCGCGCAAGGCAGAGCGTGGCAGTCTGGGGCAGTCAGGCCATCATAAAGGCTGCTGTATGCCGTTCTTCCAGCAGGGTGTCGGGGTTGAAGGCATTGCTGTCAAGGCAATCTGCATCAGAGAGCGCCTCTCAATAGGGAGGTTCCAAAAATTGCCCTTTTGCTCGCAAGCATTAGCTTTCCGTAACTATCCATAGCTATTAATAAGGAAATATTATGTTTTATCAACACGACAAGGCAGTCCCAACGACAACCTCTGGGCATGTGGCATTTTCGTGCTTCATGGTGATAATATGATAAATTCGTCAGTTTCTCCTGACAATACAGGCATAAATGCCGGCGCTGTCAGAAAACAGAGTTCTGAAATCGCTCGTCGCCGCACCTTTGGCATCATCAGCCACCCGGATGCTGGCAAGACGACACTTACCGAAAAGTTATTGCTATTCGGCGGTGCGATCCAGATGGCTGGCTCGGTCAAGTCCCGCAAGGCCAGCCGCCACGCCACCAGTGACTGGATGGACATAGAGCGTGAGCGCGGCATATCGGTCACCAGTTCTGTCATGCAGTTCGACTATCGCGACCATGTCATAAACCTGCTGGACACTCCGGGACATGAGGATTTTTCAGAGGACACCTACCGTGTGCTGACCGCAGTGGACAGTGCAGTGATGGTGATTGACAGCGTCAAGGGGGTAGAGCCCCAGACGCGCAAGCTGATGGAGGTATGCAGGATGCGAAACACACCGATTTTGACCTTCATCAACAAGCTTGACCGCGATGGCATGAAACCCCTCGACATTCTTTCGGATATCGAAGAGACCCTGCAGATCGAATGCGCGCCGCTCACATGGCCCATTGGCATGGGAAAACACTTCAAAGGCGCATATAACCTCTACCGCAAGGAGCTGGCCTTATTCACGCCAGGGCAGGAGCGATTGCCCTGCGACACCGTCGTTATCCGCAACATTGCGGACCCGTTGCTTGATGAAAAACTTGGGCGACAGGCGGACGAATTGCGCGAGGAGGTTGCCCTGCTGGAAGGTGCGGCCAACCCCTTTGATCTGACGGACTTTCTCAAGGGCAGTCAGACTCCTGTCTTTTTCGGCAGTGCTATCAACAACTTCGGTGTGCGCGAGTTGCTCAACACTTTTATTGATATTGCCCCTGCTCCCATGCCGCGCTCCGCCACAACCCGCACTGTGGCACCGGAAGAGGAACCTTTTTCAGGCTTTGTCTTTAAAATCCAGGCTAATATGGACCCTGCCCATCGCGACCGTATCGCCTTTCTGCGCGTCTGTTCCGGTTGTTTTCAACGGGGCATGACAGTACGTCACCACCGTATCGGCAAGGATATCATAATTGCCAACCCGATCATCTTCATGGCCAGGGACCGCGCTTTTGCGGAAGAGGCATGGCCTGGCGACATCATCGGCATCCACAACCACGGCACAATCAAGATTGGCGATACTTTTTCGGAAAAGGAGCCGCTTTTTTTCACAGGCATCCCGAACTTTGCTCCTGAACATTTCCGGAGGGTGCGGCTGAAATCCCCTCTCAAGGCTAAACAGCTCCAGAAGGGGCTGACCCAGCTTGTTGAGGAAGGGGCTGTTCAGCTCTTCCGTCCCCTTTCTGGCAATGATTTTATCCTTGGCGCTGTAGGAGTTTTGCAATTCGATGTGACTATGGCGCGGCTTAAGACAGAATACGGAGTGGACGCCGTCTATGAGCCGGTCAATTACGCAACTGCCCGATGGGTAAGCTGTGATGACAAGAAACGTCTCGCCGCCTTTGAAAAGGCTAACAAGGGCAACCTGGCCCTTGATGCCGAAGAAAATTTGACTTATCTGGCAACCAGCAAATGGTTGCTTAAACTGACATTAGAAGATTGGCCAGATATCGTATTTCGCAAAACCAGCGAGTACAATTAAGGGAATCTTTTGGGAATAGGGGGACATCATACCTAAGTAATCAGCATGTTACATCAATATTATGCAATCATTGTTATTTATACCCCGAAATTTCTTCATGTATGAAATATGATGATAACATATGGAGTTTATTGGCTTTTGTTGGTTTTCGTTCAAGCACTAAATAGATAAACATATCTGAGATCAAGCGCCCTGATTCAAGATGGAATCAAAAAGCTTTTTATGGGCTGCGGCGCTTTGCTCCCAACTGAATTTACGTGCTCTGCTCAAACCTTTTTCAATCAGCAGATTTCTCAAGGCGTCATCATGCAGCATCTTCAAGATAGCATTCATTATTGCTTCTGGTGACATTGGATCCACGTAATATGCAGCGTCAGAGCAGACCTCAGGAAGCGATGAGGCATTGGATGCAATAACTGCCGCGCCACATGCCATGGCCTCCAATGGAGGAATGCCAAAACCCTCGTAAACAGACGGATAGATAAACAATGCCGCATTGCTGTAAAGATCGGCCAGCTCTTCATCACTCACATATCCACTGTATTTAACCCATCGGCTCAATGAACTGATCAGATTCAGGATTTCCAGATTATTCCAACCCTGAGGCCCAACTAATATCAAATTATACTCATCCCGTATCTGCTCGTCCAGCATTCCATATGCCAACAGAAGATTCCTGAGGTTCTTGCGTGGCTCGATACTTCCAACAGCAAGCAGATATTTCTGTGATACATCAGAAATGCCCTTGCGAGGCAGAAACACGCCATGATCAATACCATTGTGGATGACGCTGATATTTTCAGGTTTTATGCTTACGCGCCTTATAACCTCCTCTTTCACATACTCCGAGACTGTAATAATATGATCGCATCGTTTTATTGATGAATAGAAATTCTCCTGAAAATAAGCAATGCGCTCTTTGGGGTGAAACTCAGGGTAAATCTCCCACGAAAAATCGTGGACTGTTGCGATTACCCTTGATGCCCTTATTTCAGATCTGGGAATAAAATTTGGCTGCCAATACAGGTCATAATTAGTCTTTCCAGCCAGGCAGCAACGGGCCAGGCATCTTCGTACAACGGATTTAAGCCAGGGATTCCTGACAACCAGCGAGCGGATGTTTTTTTTAGCGCTTGGCTCAGAAGGCTGAAGCAGGTGATTAGAGATATAGCCATAAAAAAACCGGCAATCATAATCATTTGCCGATAAAATCCGTCTGGATACCTCAAAGGTATATCGCCCTATGCCAGCCAATGGGGATAAAAGCGACATGGCGTCAATAATCACCTTAAACAAAGGAACAGGCCCTGCGTTGGTTTGCAACCTGCGGAAAGAGCTTAATTCCATAGCACTTTTTCACTCTCTTTAACAGGCGCATTTTCTCTGAGCCAATCAGACCAGTCATCCAGCGCCCAGCCAGCCACTGTGAAATTGTAGTAAAGGATAGAACGCCATTGACCAAGTTTGTCCTGATCAAATGTTATTCCGGCAGATTCAGGGAGGTTTTTATTTCTCTTGCGGGTCATTCGTGGAGCTCATCATGGTTCGCCGATACTAAGCCGCACCGCCCCGAACTTTGCCGAAGCTGAAAGGACGTTCTCGGCGTCGGCTTGAGTGCATTGTTGGGCGGTTTTTTAATATTCCATTAATTTTTTGGAAGTCGTTTTTATGGTTTCGACTCCAGAACCTTTTTTGTTTTTTTGTGCGTCGCTTACCGACTCGAATTTTTGTTCTCAATCACGCCGAGGCTGGCTGCAATGGTTCAATCGAGAGCATTCCAGCGGAGTGCCTCAAAATCGTACATCATGCGCCCAAATGGCGCAACCACGGTATAGCCGAACCTGGGCAACTTACCTTCCTTTGCTTAATATTGTATTTGCTCAATAGAATAAATCCAACATACTGATTCTCTTTTTTCCTTTAGCGCCGGAGGCGTCCATCCAACGTTCAAGGTAACCGGCGGCAATGGAGCGCAGCGGAATTGCCGCCCGGTGCGGACCCGCATGCCGGGTGGTGTGGGGGCGGGGGGAGGAAAACCCCCGGCTACCCGATTAGCTGCCTTCATGCTTGTTCTGCCCAATATAGACAAAGGACTTCCGCTTGTTC
>DYLC01000093.1 GCA_020722285.1 Desulfobulbus propionicus
CAGTATGGTTATTACGAAACAGGCAGACTTGCCAAGGTAGGTTATGAGATACGTTTTTAGCTGCATTATCGTGCTGTTGTTTATGACTGGCTTGCCTGCCTATGCTGAGGCAGACAAACCAAAGATAGGTTTGTTTGTAGGAGACGTGGATGCCGCAACCTGTGATGCTACAATCAGCAAGGCAGGCCTGTCAGACATTGAAATCCGCATTTTTACCGAGGCAGACATTAAAAAAACTGCCCCCAAGGAGTTTGTCGAGTTTGTACGCCAGATGGATGTGGCTTTGGTGGACATCATGCACAAACAGTTAAGCGAGTGGCTGCTTGCAAACCGCAGTCTTTTTAAGCCGGATGTCAGGCTTTATGCAGTGCGAACAGGCGGCGATGTGCAGAAGTACGCAGCGGCAGGTTTTGTGATGGATGAACAGATACGGGCATATTACAACTATACCTCATCTGAAAACATCTCAAACCTTCTCAAATACATAGCAAACAGAGACCTTAACGTAAATGTTAATTTTGCCGAGCCTGTATCTCCCCCAAAAAACGCCCTTTATCACCCAGATGCCCTACAATTTTTTACCGATCCCCAGGCTTATTTTGACTGGTATAAAGCCTCAGGCCATTTTCATGCCGATGGTTTGTGGGATTTAACCGTAATTTTTCCTACTTTTACATTGGATGGCAAAAAAGAAATGGTGGATGCCCTATTACGAGAATATGAGGCGCAGGGCATAAACGTGATGGTCTTGATGCAGGAGACAAAGGATCAGGACAAGACCCTTGAAAGCCTCGTGGCATCGCCAGCGCTTTCTGGAAGGCTTGGCTCTATCACAGGCTTTACATTCAAATTTGCCTCATCCATCTCGCACAACCTGCTTGATGCGTTTGAAAAGGCAAATTGCCCTGTTTTTAATGTCCAGCCCCTTTTTTATGAGACCAAAGAGGAATGGCTTTCATCAGAGCAGGGCATATCGCCTGTGGGGATAACGCTTCAGTTTGCCACCCCGGAACTCTCCGGGCTTGTGGAGCCAACGGTCATTGGGGTCAAGGAAAAGGTAGGAACAAGTCAACCTGGACTTGAGGCATATCGCTACTCGCCTGTAAGCGAACACGTAAAAAAGCTGGCAAAACGTGTTGCAAAGTGGCATAGCCTTAAGAAAAAACCAAACAAAGACAAAAAAATATGCCTGATTTACTACAATCACGGGGCAGGCAAGCAAAATATCGGGGCAAGCTATCTCAATGTCTTCAAAAGCATAGCCGAGATCGCAAATGTCCTAAAAAAGCAGGGCTATGACATCAAAGGCAAGTTGACTGAGGAGCAGGTGAAGGATTTCCTGCTTCGTGGGGCGCGAAACATCGGCTCATGGGCGCCGGGCGAACTCGATGAGCTGATCAAACAGGGCAACGTGGCATTTATCTCCATGTCTGACTACAAAAAGTGGTTAGACGAGACCCCTTCCGAGTTTCAACAGCATGTGAAGGCTGACTGGCAAGAACCAGAGACCTCGCTGATAATGGTCAAGGATGGCAGGTTTGTGATCCCTCATATCAAGCTTGGCAATCTGATTGTCGCCCCTCAACCTGTGCGTGGCTTTACAGACGACCCTGAAAAACTATATCACAGCACGATTCTGTACCCGCATCACCAGTACAACGCCTTTTATTTCTGGTTGCGCAATGTCGTCAAACCTGATGCCATGATAAGCCTTGGCACACATGGCACACACGAATGGCTTCCTGGAAAACAGGCAGGACTTTCATGGATGTGCGCCCCAGAGGTCTTGATAGCCGATATCCCAAACGTTTATCCCTACATCGTGGATGACGTTGGCGAGGGCATACAGGCAAAACGCAGGGGAAGGGCTGTGGTGATAGACCACATGACCCCGCCTTTTAAGCAGGGGGGCATTTACGAGGAATATTCTAATCTTTCCGCATTGATAAACGAACTCAACGCCTCTGATTCCCAACAGATCCGTGGGCAAAAAATAGAGAGAATATCAAAGCTTGCCTCATCCCTTGGGCTTGACAAGGAGCTTAATGTCATCAACTGGGACGAGGACGGGCTTGAACACCTTGAGCACTACCTTATCGAGCTGAAGACAGAGCTGATCCCCTTTGGACTCCACACATTCGGCGTTTCCCCTGAAGCAGAGGCATTGACAGAAACAGCGCTGGCAATTGCTGCAAAAGGAGGGGATGCAAAGGAATATGAGGCAAAACTTAAGGCAAGTGGAGGCTTGGAAACAGCAGGGCTTTTGAAGGCATTGGCTGGTGGTTATGTCAGGTCTGGCGCTGGAAACGACCCGATTCGAAACCCCGAAAGCCTGCCAACAGGCCGCAATTTCTATGGTTTTGATCCAGAGAAGGTCCCATCCAAAGAGGCATGGAAACAGGGAGAAAAGGCAGCCAAAGACCTTATTCAGGCATACAGAGACAAACACGCAGACGCATTTCCAGACAAGGTCGGGCTTGTGCTCTGGTCTGTCGAAACCATAAGAGACGAGGGCATCAACGTGGCAACAGCCTTAGCCCTCATGGGCATAAGACCTGTCTGGGACAAGCGCGACAAGGTAAGTGGCTTGGAGCCGATCCCAGGGGCAGGGCTTGGACGCCCTCGCATTGACGTGCTGCTTCAGATGTCAGGGCTTTTTAGAGACACATTTCCCAAAACAGCCCTCATGTTAGACAATGCTGTGAAAATGGCCTCAACGCTTAGTGATGTTGAAAACTTTATCCGCAGAAACTCAGAGGCTATGGAAAAACAGCTGATTTTAGAGGGAAAAGGGACTGATGAGGCAAAAAAACTCTCGTTGATACGGCTTTACAGCCAAGCGCCTGGCGCCTATGGCACTAAGGTGGATGACATGACAGGGGCAAGCGGCATGTGGGAAAAGGACGATGTGATTGCGCAAAACGGCTTTATCGCAACGCAGTCCCACGGCTATTCATCTGAAATCTGGGGCGACAGTCTGACTGATGTCTATAAAAAGAACCTCAAAGACGTGGATGCCACTGTTCACACCATGTCTTCCAATCTGTACGGCACAATGGACAATGACGACATGTTCCAATATCTTGGCGGGCTTTCGATGGCAGTGCGAAAGGAGTCAGGCAAATCGCCTGAGGTCTTTGTGTCAACGCAGCGCAAAGAAGGCCGCATAGAGGCTGCATCTTCTGTTGTTGGCAGAGAGCTTCGTTCACGATACCTAAACCCCAAATGGATCCAGGGCATGAAGCAGGAAAACTACGCAGGCGCGCGGGAGATTGCCGAGTTTGTGGAAAACATGTGGGGCTGGCAGGTGACTGTGCCTGAGGCGTTAGACAACAGCCAGTGGGAGCAGACCTATCAGGTGTATGTGGAAGATAAGTATCAGCTTGATATCAAAAAATTTATGGAAAAGCAGAACCCCTGGGCATACCAATCTATCACAGCCCGGATGCTTGAGGCAGTCAGAAAAGGGTATTGGAATGCAGACAGGAAGGTCATCCAAAGGTTGGCAGCGGAATATGTCATCAATGTGGTGGAAAAAGGGGTGGCATGCTGTGATCACACCTGCAACAATCCTCTTCTCAATCAGATGACCGTCTCTGTTGTCTCTGTGCCAGGGGTACTGTCCCCGGAAATCGTCGAAAAGTTTAGGGCAGCATTGGAAAAGGCAACAGGCAAAAAACTTGAGGAGCATGTGGCTGAACGCAAAGCGCTCATTGCAAAGACAGAAGGGACGGAAAATAAAGATACAAAGTCGGATACCAATGCTCAAAAGGCTGGGGCAGAAATGAAGCCGAATGAAGGTGAAAAACAGCATAAAATGCTCGAAAATGACAATAAAACTGGACAAGGAAAGCTTGAACAGGTAGATGGCTACAAGATGGAGGAGGAAAAAAAGCCTGATGAAGTAAAAACGCCTCCTTCATCAGGCATGAGGTGGACGGTTTCCTTCTTTGTACTGCTTTTAATAGCGATCTTCATGTTCGGCTCGGCAAGGAGAAAAAAAGGATAAAAAATGGAATATCAAGGACTTTTATTGGGAATTTGCATGGCTTTCGGGGTTTTTGCCATGAAATCAGGGGCAGGGCTTTCCTATGCCATAGCTGCAAGGCAGACGGTGTGGCAAAAATGGCGTTTGTTTTTGGCATACCAATTGGGATATGTTGCGCTGTTTTGCATAGCTGCATTTGCAGTCTTAAAAATAGACCTGTTAAACTACAGCGATACGCTTCAAAGCTGGCTGAAATCAGGCATGACCATACATTACATCCTGGCTGGACTGATGGCTGCGTGGGGCATCTATCTGCTTGCGCATCGTCACCAGAATAATCAAGATAGATACCTGACAGATTCCTGCAATAGCGCTGGCTCAAGTTACGGCTGGTTTATCCTCGCTCTTCCTTGCCCTGTCTGCCTGACTGTGATTGTATTTTCCTTGGCTATCTCAAAAAACCTGTATCCAGACAGGTTTTTAGGGCTTTCAGGGCTGATTCTGGCTGTTTTTTTGACGCTTAACACTATCACTACCTTTGGGCTTCTTTCGCTTAAAAAGATGTGGCAGATGCACCCGGAACATCTGCTTGGAAAGATGATGATCGCTACAGCAGCTTATTTTATGCTGACTGTGGCGGTTTCTCCTGCATTTTCAGAGGTGGAAAGCGTCTATAAATTGGCTGCTTCTTCAGCCACAGCAGCCAATCCAAAAGGCATATCTGGCATTGAATTAGGCTCTGTTGAGTCAATGGTATCCTTGTCTCTGTTGTGTATCGCCTTTGCAGGTGGTTTTTTGAAGGCATTTTACCTGTCGCGGAGGCTTTCATGATAGACATTGGGGCATTTCTCAAGACATTTATTTATGTCGTTTCTGCCTCCCTTCTTTATCCTGTGCTGTTTTTGCTTGTTGCAGCCACTGTTGCAAGTGTTTCGCTGGCAGGCGCTGTTGCATCTGAATGGCTCGAAAGAAGAAGACTTCTGCCTTTATTGCCTCAGGACATGCCCTCGCTGCTACAAAAAAAGGACTTGGAAAGGGAGCTTGCATGGTTTGTTTCAGGCAATGTCAGGCAGTATCTGCTTGAACTCGAAGACATTCTTAAGACAGGCAAACCCATTGAAGAGGTGATTGAAGCGATGCTCCAGAGGCGCTGCATGGCTCTTGAAAAATCCATGGACAAACTGCGCATCCTGATCAGGTTAGGACCTTCACTTGGGCTGCTTGGCACGCTGATTCCGATGGGCACAGGGCTTGCCGCCCTTGGGCAGGGTGACATGACAAGGCTATCCGCAGATCTCGTGATCGCCTTCACAACCACAGTCACAGGGCTTGCCACAGGAAGCATAGCATATGTGCTTCACACCTTTAAACGCAGATGGATAGATGAGGATGTGATGCTTATGGAAGTGGCGACCGAAATCATGGCCAGCCGCAACAGCAATACGTCAAAATATCATGAAATATCTTAAAAAACGCCGTATTGGCTTAAAAAATAACGGATCTGGCGCATCCACGAAGTCTTCCGAGCCAGACCCCCTTGAAGGCATGGCAAACATGTTTGATCTGGGTGTCGTGCTGATTGTAGGACTGCTTCTTACCCTTTTCAGCGTGTATCATCTTCAGGGTCTTTTCAGTGAAACCTCCACCATGACCATCTTAAAACAGGATAAAAAGACACATGAGCTGGAAATAATCACCAAAGAGGGCAAAAAAGTAAGCATTAAAAAGGTCAGCAAAGAAAAGGTGCAGGGAAAGGGTGAAAGACTCGGCGTTGCGTATAAGCTCAACGACGGTAGCATGGTCTATGTGCCTGAATAGCCTTCTTATCAGGCCTGTTTCTTCAGCCATCAACAGGTGGGCATTGTAAGTGAGACTTATAAGTGTAAATGCATAAATATTTATAAAATATCTCGATAGGTTTCGAGGTTGAATTTCAACGGATTGATAAGCCTTTTTTCGTTGTAGTTCCATACGTATTTTCTGAATCGCGAAACCAACTCACTGAGGCCTCCCAAGGCTGAGAAGCCATAAACCTTAGGCTTTATCCAGCGAGCTAATTGGGGTCAGGTCTTGCATTACAACATTTCTTTTTTCTGGCAGTTTACTG
>DYLC01000007.1 GCA_020722285.1 Desulfobulbus propionicus
TTTGTGGATGCTCGCTGGTTTTGCGAAATACGATATCTGGCCAATCTTCTGTTAGTAACTCACCCCACCCGTGGCGGGGATTTATCATAAAGTAACTTTTGACTATTTTTGCACAATTGCCGGTGAAAATCAAAAATACGCAATTTCAACAAGTTAAGTTGAGTTACTTGGAAGAATTTTCGTTTAAGGGCAAGGCGCGAGGAGGCGAAAAAGCGCAACATACTCCCTGTATGCGAGCATTTTTCGCTGACAAGCAACGCAGCCATGCCCACCCTGCTTCACAGGGTTAGGAAAGCTAAAGCTTGCGAGCGAAAGGGCAATTTTTGGAACCTCCCTTGATAGATTACCCACCAACAGCACTGGCCATCTGGAATATAGGCAGATACATTGCAATAATAATCGTTCCTATTGTTCCACCCAGAAACACGACCATCAACGGCTCTATCATTGCAGTCAGACCATCAACGGCCACATCCACCTCTTCGTCATAAAAATCAGCAATCTTGTTCATCATCTGGTCGAGCGCACCTGTAGCCTCACCAACCGCTATCATCTGTACTACCATAGGGGGAAAGACCTTAGCCTCTTCCAATGGCTGGGCAATGCTCTTGCCTTCAGTCACGCTTGTTTTCACCTTATAGATGGCATCCTCAATGATCTTATTGCCGGCAGTGCCTGCGGCCACATTCAGCGCCTCTAAGATGGGAACACCGCTTGTGATCAATGTTCCCAAAGTCCTGGTCATCTTTGCCACAGCTACCTTTCTCAGCAATATACCAAAGATAGGGGCCTTTAAGAGATATTTGTCAATCAACTTTTTACCATTTTCCGTTTTATAATACTGCTTAAAGGCTATAACCATAGCAATAAACATTATGATGATAAAAAAGATATAATTAATCACAAAATCACTCATATTCATTACCATCTGTGTGGGCAAAGGAAGTTCTTTCCCACCTTCCTTAAATATCTTGGCAAAGGAAGGGATTACAAAAATAAGAATTACGCCCAATACCAGCACAGATATTGCAAGAACGATAGCGGGGTATGTCATTGCGCTTTTCACTTTTCTTTTCAGCCTCTGTGCCTTTTCCATATATTGGGCAAGCCTTGCCATGACATCATCCAGGATACCACCTATTTCACCAGCTGCCACCATGTTCACATAAAGCTTGTCAAAAAGTTTCGGGTGTTTTTTGAGGGACTCGGCAAAGGTGGAACCAGTCTCTACATCAGCCTTTATTTGTGTAAGAATCTCCTTAAATTTGGGGTTATCCTGCTGCCTCGCAAGGGCGTCAAGCCCCTGGATGAGGGGAAGACCGGAGTCAATCATTGTTGAAAGCTGCCTTGTGAATATTACAATCTCATTTTGTTTTACTTTTGGGCTGAAAAAGGCTGAAAAATACTCTGCAAGCGGTTTTGTCTTGACACTGACCTTGGTTGGAACGATGCGTTTGCGTTGCAGGAGAAGCCTCAGGGTTTTTTCATCAACCGCATCCATCTCGCCTTTTACAATCGAACCAGACGTATCCCTGCCATGATATATAAAAACTGGCATATCCAGTAAATCCCTCCTTTGAGAGTTTTACAAAAATGTTTTTTAGATTATAGTTTAACTTAAATATTTCTTACATACTATTATTTATTAAATTATCGGCAATATAACAAACCTACTTGACTATATGGCACAAATCTCTGCGTTCGACGCAATTATACTCGGTATTGTGGAAGGTTTCAGTGAATTTCTTCCGATTTCTTCAACCGGACACCTGATACTTGCCTCACATCTATTGAGGCTTGATGCCAACCCAGAGCTTAAGACTGGCATAGATGCATTTTCTATCGTCATACAATCAGGGGCATTGCTTGCGGTTTTTGGCATATATTGGGGGCATGTCAAGACAATAACGCGAGGCATCTTCATAAGAAGCAGTCAGGGACAAACCCTTGCCCTAAATCTGTTAGCAGCATTTTTGCCTGCTGTTTTCGTAGGATTAGGCTTTGGCAGTTGGATTAAGGCAAAGTTGTTTGGTCCAATGCCAGTAATCATCGCCCTTTTTGCAGGCGGTGTTTTTATGATTATCTTAGAGCAATTGCGAAGGAAAAAATACCTCGCAAGACTACAAAACCCTTTAACCATCTATGACTTAACGCTGGCAAACGCCTTTGTTATCGGCATATTTCAGTGCATTGCCATGTGGCCAGGGACAAGCCGTTCCATGATTACGATGGTTGCAGCGTTATTGATCGGATGCAGCCCTCTTGCCGCTGCTGAATTCAGTTTTTTGCTTGCGCTTCCAACGCTTGGGGCAGCCACTGCCTATGATTTTTTAAAACATGGAAAAGATATCCTAAGTGTAGCAGGCAGTTCTGGGCTTTGTTTGGGTTTTGTATTTTCCTTTTTAGTGGCTTGGCTTAGCGTCAAGGGCTTCATATCCTTTATCGCTCGCTTTGGTATGTCAGCTTTTGGGTGGTACAGGATAGCAATTGCCATCATCATGTTTATATTGCTTACAGGAAAGTTTTAAAAATTGATCTTTTGCTCAATGACTATGTTATTTTCCGGCGGAAAATGCTCACAGACAAGGAGTATGCTGTGCTTTTCAGCCTCAAAATGCCTTGCCCTTGAACAAAATCTCTAATTTTTGGAACCTCCCTTACAAATTCATTTTAGGAAGAAAATTATGACTGAAAAAACGCTTTCAAAAGCTGAACACAAAAAACTGACAAAAGAACTCACAAAGACACGAAAGCATGTTTGGACACTGCTTGATGAAAAAGAAAAACAAAATGTCCTGACCTACGCGCAAGCATACAAGGACTTTATTACTGCTGCAAAAACCGAACGGGAATCTGTGATGTTTCTCGAAGCAAAGGCAAAGGATATGGGATTTGTCCACCTTGTTGCTGCCAGTAAAGATGACAGGCTCTTAATGAAAAATATCAGAGGCAAAAGCCTTGCCTTGATTGTGCTTGGCAAAGCCCCTCTTACAAACGGTGTGCGCATAGTTGCCTCACACATTGACGCCCCACGCATAGATCTGAAGCAAAATCCCGTGTATGAAGACCTGAGCATGGTATTTTTGAAAACCCACTACTATGGCGGCATCAAGAAGTTTCACTGGGTTGCAAGGCCGTTAAGCCTGCATGGCGTTGTGTTTAAACAGGATGGAACGCAGGTTCAGATAACCATCGGAGAGAAGGCGGATGACCCTGTCGTTACCATTAACGACCTGCTGCCACATCTTGCTTCAAAGGTGCAGGGTGACAAGAAGATTTCTGAGGCTGTGCCTGCTGAAAAGCTTAATGTGCTCGTTGGAGGCTATCCATTGGCAGCGCCTGAAGAGGCAAAAGATGTGGTCAAACTCGGCATCTTGAAGCTGCTTCATGACACTTATGGGATAATTGAAGAAGACTTGGTAAGCGCTGAAATAGAGATCGTACCAGCAGGCGAGGCAAGGGATGTGGGGTTTGACAGGGCATTTGTGGGAGGCTATGGGCAAGATGATCGTTCATGCACATATGCCTCGTTTGCAGCCTTAAGCGAGCTTATAAATACAAATAAACAGCCAGAGCAGACCTCCATAGCCTTATTTATGGACAAAGAGGAGATTGGAAGCGATGGTAATACAGGGGCAAAATCCCGCCTGCTTGAGCTTATTCTCTATGACCTGTCGCGTCACACACAGGAAAAGATTGAACCGGATACAGCCCTTCGCATCATGGCTGCATCCAGGGCAATCTCTGCCGATGTAACAGCAGGCATTGACCCTGACTATCAGGATGTGCATGAAAAGAGAAACGACGCACTGATAGGACATGGCATCTGCCTGACCAAATACACTGGCTCAAGGGGTAAATCCTCTGCCAACGACGCCCATGCAGAGTATCTGGGCTGGATTAGAGGGGTTTGGAATGAAGCAAAGGTAATCTGGCAGGCAGGCGAGCTTGGCAAGGTGGATGAAGGTGGCGGTGGCACAGTCGCCAAATATCTTGCATGGTATGGAATGGATGTTGTAGATGCGGGTACACCACTTTTGAGCATGCACGCTCCTTTTGAAATCGCACACAAGGCAGACCTTTACATGACCTATAAGGCGTATCTCGCCTTTTATGAGGCAAAATAGCGCATTCTTAAACACGTGTCAGCACATGAGGTCATTGGTAAGGCAGATTGCCTTTGACCTCATGTTCGTTTGCGCGTCATACCATCTCCGCCAACACGATATTGGCAAGCCGCCTGCCCTTGCGGGTTAGACTTAAGGTGTTATCGGTTTTTTGCAAAAGTCCCAGCGCTTCATGTCGTTTGATGACATCGGCATAATGTGCAAATACATCCATATCAAACTCTAAAGAAAGTGCTGTTAATTCAACGCCTTGTGTCATGCGAAGCCCAAGCATCATCCTCTCGCCAAGCCTTTGCCTTTTATCTAAATGCTCCTGCCAGGCAACAGGCTTTATGCCCTGCTCAATCATGGAAATATACTTCAATATATCTGTTACATTTCCAATTCTCTGTTGTCCCAAATAAGACACAGCCGACACGCCAACCCCAACATACTCTTCACCTTGCCAATATTTTAAGTTATGACGACAAAAATGCCCTTTTTTGGCAAAATTAGATATTTCATATTGAATATAGCCTGCCTCGTTCAGCATGTCCTCAGTTGCGTCAGTCAAAGCCTCCCTAAGCTCCTCATCAGGCAGGGTCAGCGCTCCTGAATGTAACTTTTGTTCAAGAGGGGTGCCTTTTTCAATAGTCAGTTCATAGGCAGATATGTGATGAGGCTCCATCTCTATCGTCCTTAGAAGTTCCTCTTTCCAGACAGCCAACGTCTGATCATGCCAGCCATAGATCAAATCCATACTAACAGAGGAAAAATTCAATGTTTTTGCAAGCTCAAGCGCCTCCACAGCCTGCCTGACATCATGTTGCCTGCCAAGTTGTCTCAGTCCTTTATTTGATAATGACTGCACCCCGATGCTTAATCTTGTCACGCCAGCATCTTTAAGCATCAAAAGAGCCTCTTTTGTAACTGTGCCAGGATTTGCCTCCACAGTCACCTCAGGTGAGATATCCCAATTGCAACCCTCAAATATCTCAGCTATAATTGTTGTCAGCTTGGTGGCGTTTAATGCAGTTGGTGTGCCTCCGCCAATATAGAGCGTGTCAAAAAAGCTCATTGCGATTGAGGGTTGAGCCTTATTGCTACGCTGCTTTATCTCCTGTGTCAAAGCATTTAGATATCTTTCTTGAATATGCTCAGGCCAAACGCCTGAAACAAAGTCACAATAAGGGCATTTGGACTTACAAAAAGGTATATGAACATAGAATCCATGCATTATAATGTCCTTACTTATCCATAAAAAAAGGTATTTTACGGCATAACTTAAGAAACTTCCCAATTTTGATGTAAAATCAAACACAAGGAGAACATAATGACAAGAGATGAAATTTTAAAGATTGTAAAAGAAGAAAACGTCAACTTTTTCAGGGTGCAATTCACTGACATCTTTGGAATGATCAAAAATGTTGCAATCCCACGCAGCCAACTTGAAAAGGTATTGGATGGCAAGATGATGTTTGACGGCTCATCTATCAATGGTTTTGCAAGGATTGAAGAGTCTGACATGTATCTGAAGCCTGATTATGACACGTTCTGTGTGCTTCCCTGGAGGACAAAAGATGGCTCTTCAGCAGCACGCATAATCTGTGACATTACGCTTCCAAATGGCGATCCGTTTGTTGGTTGTCCTCGCTACAACCTCAAAAGGGTTATGGCTGAGGCTGAAAAGACTGGCTACAGGATGAATGTCGGCACTGAATGCGAATTTTTCTTCTTCAATCTGGACGAAAAGGGTAATCCTACCACAAACACCCATGATGTTGCTGGTTATTTCAGCGTTGATCCAGAGGATCACGGTATCAACTGTCGTCGCGAGATCATCTTGACCCTTGAGGCTATAGGCTTTGAAATAGAGGCATCCCACCACGAGGTTGCAGAAGGACAACATGAGATCAACTTCAAGTATGCTGATGCGCTTACGGCTGCTGACAACACAGTGACCTTTAAGTGGGTTGTCAAGAACATAGCGCGTAAGTATGGCCTGCACGCCACCTTTATGCCAAAGCCAGTATTTGGCATAAATGGTTCAGGAATGCACACAAACCAGTCACTTTTTACACTTGACGGACAGAACGCATTTTTTGATGAAAATACCCCGATGCAGCTTAGCCAGGTGGCAAGAGCCTATGTAGCAGGGCTTTTGAAGCATGCAAGGGGCATGGCGGCTGTGACCAATCCTCTTGTAAACTCTTACAAACGTCTTGTGCCAGGCTATGAAGCGCCTGTCTATGTGGCATGGTCATCATCCAACAGGAGCGCCCTTGTCAGAATCCCAGCCTCGCGCGGCATGGGCACTCGTTGTGAGCTTCGTTGCCCTGACCCAACCTGCAATCCATACCTCGCCTTTGCCCTCATGCTCAATGCAGGACTTGACGGCGTGGTGAACAAAATCCAACCGCCTCCAACGACTGATCAAAACATCTACAAGATGACAGCAGAAGAAAAGGCTGCTAAAAATATTATGAGTATGCCTGCATCCCTGAAGGAGGCGTTGGAAGAGTTCAAAAACAACCCTATTGCAAAGTCCACACTTGGTGACCACATCTTTGAAAAGTATGTGAGTGCAAAGGAAAAGGAGTGGGATAAGTTCAGGATCAGCATTACTGACTGGGAGACTGAAAACTACCTGTCAATTTACTAAGTGTATCCCCATGAATATCTACAAATGCTCACATACAGGAAGTATGCTGCGCTTTTCAGTCTCTTCACGCCTTGCCATCAACAAGATTACAAAAATGTAGAAAAATAACAACAAAATTGTAGAAAAATATTTGCTTTTAAAGGTAACATGCTTACAAAGCATCATTTTTAAATTGGCACTTTTTTTGCTTTTACTTAAACATTAAGTAAAATTTAAAGGCACAATTAACAACACGATACGAGATGTTCAAGATTACAGCCAAATGACACATAATTTTTTTGTAACTATCCAATATAATGCCAAAAAACGAACGAAAACCACTGTACTGTAGGGATATTACAAAAAATGCCCTTTCGCTCGCAAGCTTTAGCTTTCCTAACCCTGTGAAGCAGGGTGGGCATGGCTGCGTTGCTTTTCAACGAAAAAATCACATACAGGGAGTATTTTTCGCCTTCTCACGCCTTGCCATCGAACAAAATTTCTAATTTCTGAAACTTCCCTATAATAAAATCTTTCTTAAGGAGAGCATAATGAGCAGTGACACTTACTACGACTACCCAGAACAGGACACGATTAACCTGCCCGTCCTTTTCGCCAGCAATGTCTTCAGCGACAAAGTCATGAAGGCCAGATTACCCAAGGAGACCTACAAGAGTCTGCGCAGGACTATAGAGGGGCTCGCTCCCCTGGCCCCTGAAACCGCCGCTGTAGTGGCTAACGCCATGAAGGATTGGGCGATTGAAAAGGGCGCCACTCACTATACCCACTGGTTCCAACCTCTTACCGGCGCCACTGCAGAAAAACATGACTCTTTCATCGCTCCTACCCAGGATGGCGGTATCATCATGGAATTTTCTGGAAAGCAGTTGATCCAGGGTGAGCCTGACGCATCTTCCTTCCCCAGCGGCGGTTTGCGCGCCACTTTTGAGGCTCGTGGCTACACTGCATGGGACTGCACCTCCCCGGCTTTTCTGAAAGAGGATGCTGCAGGCAATGTAACCCTCTGCATACCGACTGCTTTCTGCTCGTACAAGGGCGAGGCATTGGACAAGAAAACCCCCTTGCTTCGCTCCATGGCTGCCGTTTCCAAACAGGCCATGCGCGTGCTGCGCATTATGGGGAACACCACCTCCAGCGCTGTAACCTCTACGGTCGGCGCCGAACAGGAATACTTTTTAGTGGACAAGGAGTATTACCTGAAGCGCCTTGACCTTTTAAACTGTGGTCGCACCCTGTTCGGTGCGCCTGCTCCGAAGGGACAGGAGCTTGAAGATCAGTATTTCGGCGCCATAAAGGATCGCGTTTCAGCCTATATGAGGGATTTGGACGTCGAACTCTGGAAGATGGGTATCACCTCCAAGACAAAACATAACGAGGTAGCACCTGCACAGTACGAGATGGCCCCTGTTTTTGCCACCACCAATATTGCCACAGATCAGAACCAACTCGTCATGGAAACCATGCAGAAGATAGCTCTGCGCCACGAAATGGTCTGCCTGTTGCACGAAAAGCCTTATGCTGGCATAAACGGCTCTGGCAAACACAATAACTGGTCGCTCTCCACTGATGATGGCATCAACCTGCTTGATCCTGGCACGACCCCAGAAAACAATGCACAGTTCCTTGTCATGCTTTGCGCCCTTCTAAAGGCGGTTGATACCCATGCCGACATCATGCGCGCCACCTGTGGTAGCGCAAGCAATGACCATCGTCTTGGCGCTAACGAGGCCCCGCCTGCTATTATCTCTGTATTTTTAGGCGAGGAGCTTTCAGATATACTAACCACCCTTGCCGAAGGCAAAAAGGTCAGCGCAAAAAGTGGCAGTGACTTCCTGAGGATCGGCGTTGATTCCCTGCCTGATTTGCCTAAAGACAATGCTGACCGTAACCGCACATCACCATTTGCCTTCACTGGCAACAAGTTCGAATTCCGCATGGTCGGCTCATCACAGTCTATCGCTGGTCCTAACGTGGCTCTGAACACCATTGTTGCCGAGGCCTTGGATGAAATCGCTACCCGTCTTGAAAAAGCAACAGACGTAAATGTGGAGATATTGAATATTATCAAGGATACGGTAAAGCAGCATGGCAGAATCATGTTCAATGGCAACAACTATAGCGACGAATGGGCAAAAGAGGCGGAAAAACGCGGATTGCCTAACATTTGTAATACTGTTGACGCCCTTAAGAGTTTTATAACTGACAAGGCGCTCACCTTGTTTGGCAAGTATAACGTATTAAGCAAAGAGGAACTCCATTCCAGATATGATATCTATGTGGAGCAGTATTCAAAGCATATCAATATTGAGGCACGGACTTCAATCCAGATGACACACAGGCTATATCTGCCATCTGCTATTCGCTTCTGCACCGAGCTTGGCAACTCTATAGCTGTAGCAGGAAAGGCTGGGGCTGTTCAAAAAGAATTATTGAAACAAATTGATAGCCTGATGACCTCAGCAAACAAGAATCTTAAGCAGCTCGAAACCGAGACAGCTAATGCAGCAGCTATTAACGATGTAGAAAAGCAGGCAGCAGCCTACCGCGATAATGTAGTCGTAGCGATGAATGCTCTGCGTGCTGACATTGATGCCATGGAACAGCTGCTACCGGCTGACCTCTGGCCAGTTCCGATCTACAGCGAATTGCTGTTCAATCTGTAACTTTGCCTTAATAGGCATAAAACCAAAAATACGCAATTTCAACAAGTTAAGTTACTTGGAAGTTACTTGGAAAAAA
Source organism: Desulfobulbus propionicus (assembly GCA_020722285.1). Lineage (GTDB taxonomy): Bacteria > Desulfobacterota > Dissulfuribacteria > Dissulfuribacterales > DYLC01 > DYLC01. The sequence goes on from DYLC01000007.1 coordinate 9,508, forward strand.
TTTTGTGCGCTGGCAAGGCGTGAAAAGGCTGAAAAGCACAGCATACTCCCCCAAATATTCCTGACAAGGGGAGGTCAGGAGGGGTTTTCAGATAAACAACACAACCATTAAGCTAAAAGGCATTTTGGGGAACCTCCCTTTCATAATTGGACAAGATTATATTTTTGTATCTTATAGCCGATCTGCCTTGGGGTAAGCCCTAGTTCCTTGGCTGCCTTTGTCTGCACCCATTTATGCTTGATGAGAGCAGCCAGGATTTGCCTCTTTTCAATCTCCTTCAAAGAAAGCGATGGGCTGGACGACTGTTCCTGTTGCAAGGATTTTTGTGTCTGATTCATGGGTTTAAGGCATGGAATAGTGGAAACCGGACAGGTATTGCTGATAAAAAAAGGAAGCTCCTCAGGCTGGATACAGTCAGACTCTGTCATGATAAGCAGGCGCTCTATCAGATTTTGAAGCTCCCTTACATTTCCAGGCCAGTCATAAGAGATAAGGATATCAAGCGCCTGACGTGAAAGCTTGACATTCTTATGGTGGCTGAGGTTGTACTGTCTGAGGAAATGATCCACAATAGGTGGGATGTCCTCTACCCTGTTTCTTAAAGGCGGGATGACAATTGGCACTACGTTCAAACGATAATAGAGGTCTGCCCTGAATGTTCCATCTGCCACAGCAGCGTCAAGCCCCCTGTTGGTGGCTGCAATCACCCTTACATCCACCTGAACGGTATTCGAGCCTCCGACCCTCTCAAACTCCTGCTCCTGAAGCGCGCGCAGAAGTTTTGCCTGTAAACTAAGCGGCAGCTCGCCTATCTCGTCAAGGAATAACGTGCCTTTGTCAGCCATTTCAAATCGGCCTTTTTTACGAGCAAATGCCCCTGTGAAAGCGCCTTTTTCATGGCCAAAAAACTCACTTTCCAGCAGGGTTTCAGGGATAGCTGCACAGTTAATCTTGATAAAAGGGGCTTTCTGGCGTTGACTACCCTCGTGAATCGCCCTTGCTATCAGTTCCTTCCCTGTGCCTGATTCACCCATGATGAGCACGGTAGCGCGGGTAGGGGCAGCCTTTTCCACTGTAACAAGCACATCCTGCATTATCTTGCTCACGGCCACGATGTTTGGATATTTGTAGCGGGCGTGCAGTTCAGCCTTAAGAGAACGGTTTTCCTCTATCAGATGTTCCTGCTTGCTGTAAATCGCCTGATGCAGATTCAAAAACTGGGCGGTCAGGGCTGCAACCACTGTTAAAAAACGGATATCTTCTTCAAAAGATACATCTTGTGCAAAAAGCCTGTCAACGCTTAAGACACCGACGGTTTCACCATTCAGAATAACAGGCACACCGATAAAGGATATCTTGTCTTTTTTAAGTAAAAAGCTGTTTCTTGAGCCTGTCTTGTTCAAAAACAGGGGTTCATCCTTGATATCAGGCACAACAAACGGCTGGGCAGACTTAAAAACCTGGCCTGTGATACCCTCTCCAATACTGTAAACCCCCCGCTCTTCCTCTTCCTTAGTCAGGCCGTAGGACGTGCGGATACGAAGCCGCCCCCCTGTCCTGTCCACCAGTGACAGGGTTGCGCGCTCCATGTGCAAGGTTTCATGAAGTATCTTGAGAATAGCGCGCAGAGTATGGTCCAGATCCGTGGCTCGTCCGATCAGCAAGGCTATCTCGTGAAGCGCTTGCAGCTCAATCTGCTGTATCAAAGCAAAATCAGGGTCAGGTCCTGTAGTCAGCATTAATTTTCACATAATCCAAGGAAAAATCACAGGTGATACAGTAATAACTGGCATCTCCAAGTCCTACCTCAAGGTTGATGTCATAAACAGGGGCTGACATTACTGCTTTAGCCTTTGCTTCAGCCTCCTCTCCGATGGCAATGCCTCTTTTCACCACCAAAACATCGCCGATGAACAGACTCGCTGTATCCTGCTCGAAAATCGCCTGCGAACGGCCTGCTGCAGCAAATATCCTGCCCCAGTTAGGATCGCGGCCAAAAAAAGCTGTTTTAACAAGAGGAGACTGTGCAATTGTCCTTGCAATCTGTTTCGCATCCTCATGAGTTCGAGCTCTGGTTACGTTGATGGTGATCCGATGATGCGCTCCTTCACCATCCTCCACAATCATATTGGCAAGCTCAGCCAGAACCTCATCAAGAGCTGCCTCAAACGCCCTTGCATAGGTCTTATTCTCCTCTATCTCTGCCTCCCATGTAAGTCCGTTGGCCATCAGAAGCACTGTGTCGTTCGTACTGGTGTCGCCATCCACAAGTATGCGGTTAAAGCTTTTTTCTGTAGCATTTTCAAGACAATTCTGGGCATAGACAGGGCTTATCAAGGCATTTGTAAGGACGAAGGCAAGCATAGTGGCATGTGGCCCGCTCATGTCCGGCCCAATCATACCAGCTCCCTTTGCAATCCCAAGGATACGCACTTCAAAACCATCCAGATTTATATCTCTTACCGAAATTTTCTGACGTGAATCCGTGGTCATAATGGCCTGTGCAACCTGTTCAAGCCCTGACTCATGCAGACTTGAACAAAGCCTCGGCGCTGCCTGAGCGATCCTGTCAACTGGCAGTCTTGCTCCGATTACCCCGGTTGAAGCTGCCAGCACCTCATCAGGAGGTATATTTAGCTCCCTCGCAATCAACTCAGTTGTTAAGTTGACGTCGTCAAGCCCTTGATGCCCTGTGCAGGCATTGGCGTTTCCGCTATTTACAAGGATAGCCCTTGCATAAGGCTCTTTTTCCTTCAATCTTTCAATGGTCTTGATAACAGGCGCGGCCTTGACCTGATTATCCGTGAAAACGCCTGCAATGACCGCAGGCACCTCTGAATAAATCAAACCGAGGTCAAGGCGTCCCTTGTATTTTATCTCAGCCTCAACAGCCGCGGCCTTAAAACCTTTTACATAAAAATTTTGCTGTAAATTCTTTGTCATAAGAATCCTTCCTGCATAATCTCAAACATTATGACGAAAAAAACAGGGGACTGCCTGTTGATCTTTTCAGCCCAAGCCCGGTTGCATCAATAAAATACCTTAGTTTTCGCATAGTTACAAACATTTTACCTTAATATCTCAACATCGGCTTTTTCTGAGAAACTACTTTCATTTGCAGGGCTGGCAGTATCAACCGCTGTAACCCAGTAGCGATAAACACCATCAGGCAAAACAGTCGTGTCATTAAAACGCGGAGTGACGAGTGGTTGCTGATTGAGCCTTACGACCAAGTCGCTTTCTCCTGTCTGTCTGTAAACAAAATATCCTTTCAGATTAGGCTCCGAACTTTCCTGCCACAGCAATTCTATCATATCTGTGTCTGATTGTAAAAATTTAGCAACCAATCCCCTTGGGGCCTTTGGAGGAGTCAGATTGCCTACATAAAATGCCTTTTTTTCGCTTAACTCCCCTTCAATAGAGGTTCCGAAATAATCCAACTCACAAGATACGGCGTAGGTATTTTCCTGATTGCTCGAAACTGATTTATCTGTAAAGCTGTTCTGAGTAAGTTTTTTCTGAAGTTTTTTCCAGGCTCCATCTTTTGTCTGTTTGTAAACATTAAAGGAGACAGGCAGATTCAATGCAGAGCCATCAGCCCACGTTAATGGTGCTTTCCAGCTCAACTCCATGCCATTTTTGGAAAGCCTAAGTTCAAGCCCGGCGGGAACACCAGGCTGAATATGCCAGGCAAACGTAACTCTGTTGGATGCGTCGCTTGTGTTAAGAAAGCCCTTCTTTGTTTTGACTTCATAGACATAAAGTTTTTCTGGCTGAAGGGTCCTGTCTTCGTAAAACATCTTTCGTGACACCTCCGGCACGGCCTCAAAGGGTATGACTACAGGGGCATCAAAGCTCACTGGACATAAAGTGCAGACGTTTTCATTGAGACTCAAGGGAAATTCGGCCTTGTAAAGCTCAAAACCCTCAAGCCTGTAAATAGGACTTCCATCTGTGTTCCGGATAGGCACTGTCCAGCCAAGCTCTGCGCCTGAGGCAGTTATCCGATAGCTTAGGTCAGCTATCGGCTTGGGCCTGATAGTCCCAGGGGGGACAGGCATGCCTTTCCTGCCGCATCCGGTAAGGCACAGACCCAAGAAAAGGGCAGTGAAGAGATATCTACCCCATCTTTTAGGAGAAAATATTTGATTTATCATCCCAAACGTTGTTTCCACGTTTTGATCGCCTCCTTGACCTGAGTAAAAGATGTCCCTCCCAAAGAGGCACGGCTCTGGGCCGAGCCTTCCGGAGTTAACCTTGAGAGAAGATCCTCTTCAATAAACGGTGAAGCACCTTTCAAAAAAAACATATCAAGTTCACTTAACATCAAGCCCTTTTCAACGCAATGTCCCACGATTTTTCCTGCTATCTCATGGGCATCCCTGAATGCAACGCCTTTTTGAACCAGATAGTCCGCAAGATCAGTAGCTGTCAAAAAGCCTCTCTGAATGTGTTCTCTCAGCACCTCCAGTCTGGGGCTTATGCGCTCCACAAGACGTGACATAACGAGCAGACAGGCCTTAATGGTGTCAACAGCATCAAAAAGAGGCTCTTTGTCCTCCTGAAGGTCTCGGTTGTAAGTCATCGGAAGCCCTTTGAGCAAAGTCAGAAGGGCAACAAGGCTGCCATAGACCCTCCCTGTCTTTCCCCTTACAAGTTCTGGCACGTCAGGATTTTTTTTCTGGGGCATGATGCTTGAGCCAGTGCAGAAAGCGTCAGGTAGCTCAATAAACCTGAACTCATCAGATGACCAGAGGATGATCTCTTCTGAGAGCCTGCTGAGATGCATCATGACAACGCTTGCATCTGCCAGAAACTCCACGACAAAATCCCTGTCAGCCACAGAGTCCATACTGTTTGCTGTCGGCTTTTCAAAGCCAAGCTCCCTGGCAACGAAATCCCTGTCTATGGGAAAGCCTGTGCCTGCCAGGGCGGCAGCGCCAAGGGGACAGAGATTGACCCTTTTCCTGCAATCAACAAGCCTTTCAATATCCCGTTGAAACATCTCGCAATAAGCCAGAAAATGGTGCGCCCACAAAATAGGCTGCGCCTTTTGCAGATGGGTATAGCCCGGCATCACAAGCTCAGGATGTGCTGTTGCAAGGGTTACAAAAGCCCGTTGCAGACCCTTTATCAGCCCGCATATCTCATCAATCTCATAGCGTAGATAAAGGCGCACATCAGTGGCAACCTGGTCATTTCTGCTCCTGGCAGTGTGAAGCCTCTTTCCGGCCTCGCCAATGCGCTCGGAAAGCCTGCGCTCAATGTTCATATGCACATCTTCAAGCTCTGCCTGCCACTGAAACTTGCCTGCCTCAATCTCAGATAAAAGCTCTTGGAGCCCTTTTTTAATGTCATCAGCGTCTTTTTGCGTAATTATACCCTGTTTTGCAAGCATTTTGGCATGAACGATGCTTGCTTGGATGTCAAACGGCGCAAGCCTCCTGTCAAAGTGCACAGAGCAGGAAAAAGACTCCACCAGCCTGTCCGTTGCCTCGCTGAACCTGCCGCCCCAGGGTTTTTTTGTCTCTTGTGTTGTCTGTTTTTCTGAACCCATAACTCAATCCTTATAATACTAAGGGCAACGCAGGGTTTGCCCTACCTTGTTCGCTCCACCACAAAACGGGCAATATTCTCAAGCTGTATCCTCGTAATATTGTCTTCAAAACCCTGCAGGCATGTTATTGCCTGTGCTGCAAATGCCATGGCCTTTTCCTGCGCCTTTTGCAATGCGCCAGTGGAGGCAAGCAGGCTTCTTACCCACACAATCTCCTGTTCATCCGCCTGTCTCGAAAACAAAATCCTCTCAAGCCTCTCTCTATCAGAACTGCTTGCAGCCTCTCTGGCAAGGACAACCGGAAATGTCAGCTTTCCCTCTTTCAGATCTGTGCCAACCTTTTTGCCAAGCGCTTCCGAGTCAGCAGAGTAATCCAGCAGGTCATCTGCTATCTGAAACGCAGCCCCTACCGCCATACCATAGTTTTTCGCCAGTTCAACCTGAGTTATGTCTGCTCCTGCCAGTATTGCCCCGATCTGGCAGGACGCTGCGATCAAAGCCCCTGTTTTTCTGTCAATAATCCTGTGACACATCTGCTGCGTAAGCTCAGGTGTCTTGCTGTTTAGAAGTTGTATGATCTCGCCCTCTGACATAAGGGCAACTGTCTTAGCTATGACCGAGGCAATCTCCGCAATGCCAAACTCTGCTGCGATATAAATAGCCTTTGCATAAAGAAAATCGCCTGCCAGGATAGTCGCCTTGTTGCCCCAGAGTTTGTAGGCAGGAGGCAGGTTTCTGCGCATCTCGCCTTCATCTATTACGTCATCGTGAAGAAGGCTTGCGCTGTGAAGGTATTCAGGCACAACTGACAGCTCAAACACCTGCTGATCTTCTCTGCCGCAAAGCCTTGCAAACAACACGGTCAAAAGTGGACGGATACGCTTGCCCCCGGATTTTACGATATATTCACAGACCTCATTGACAAACGGCGTATGAGCTTCAAACCTGCCGGTAAGGCGCCTTTCAATCTCTGTAAATTCCATCTCAAATACTTGTAAAATATCAGCCATGTAAACCTCTCCGCACAACAATCAGGGAAGTTCCAAAAAATGTTTTTTTGTGCCCAGTAGCTGTGTTGTTTTGAAACTAAAAATGCTCACATATTTGACTCTTTTTGCTTAGCCATCTAATCTTTCGATTTTTTACAAAACAATCAATCTTTTACTTTTTTACGCTATAGGTTATTTTACGTCCTATGTCAAAGGAAAAAGACCAGCTTACCCCAATGCTTCACCAATTCATGCAGGCAAAGGCAAATTATCCTGATGCTATCCTGTTTTTCCGCATGGGCGATTTTTACGAGATGTTTTTTGAAGATGCAGAGCTGGCTGCCCCCATCCTCGATATATCCCTGACGCAACGAGGCAAACACAAGGGTGAACCTGTGCCCATGTGTGGCATCCCTGTGCAGTCAATGAATCAGTACCTTGCCAGGCTTGTCGCATCAGGGAAAAAAGTTGCCATCTGCGAACAGCTTGAGAACCCAAAAGCTGTCAAGGGGATTGTGAAACGGGATGTGGTGAGGGTGGTAAGCCCTGGTCTTATGGTGCCAGAAGAAAGCAGCCTTCAAAAGGACAACAACTTCCTCGTCAGCATTGCATGGCAGGCTATTTCACCTTGTTACGGCATTTCCTGCCTTGATCTTTCCACAGGCGAGCTAAAGCTGACAGAATTAGACCATGAAACCGAGTTGGTGTCAGAGCTTTCACGGCTCTTTCCATCAGAACTGCTGGTGTCCGAGGGCATGAAAGGCTCTCAGCTTTTAAAAAAAATAGAACTCATCTTTCCGGGTATTTTTATTGGCTTCAGGCAGGATGAATGGTTTTGCGCCAAGCGGGCCAAGGAAACCATAGAAAAACACTTCAATCTTATCGGCCTTGAGGGTCTGGGGCTTCAAGGGCTTGGAACAGGGCTTGCTGCCTGTGGCGCCCTGTTGTTGTATGTGCTTGAGACACAGAAAAACGCTGTAAGCCACATCAAGCCCCCGCTTTTTTACAGCCTGAAAGATTGTCTCATCATGGACGAATCAACCCAGCGCAACCTTGAACTTGTGGCAAACTCCTTGGACAGGTCAAAAAAAGGCTCCCTGCTTTCAGTGATAGACAAAACAGTAACCGCAATGGGAGCGCGGCTCATTCGAAACTGGCTACTTTATCCATTAAAAGACCTGAAGACAATAAAAAAAAGGAACAATGCAGTGGCTGAACTGAAAGAGCAGCCTCAAAAGAGGCGTGAACTAAGGGGCTACCTTTCAAAAATTGCAGACATGGAAAGGCTCATCACAAGACTTTCCATGGGCAATGCCAACCCAAGGGACATGCTTGCACTTAAACACTCATTGCTCTCCAGCCAAGAGGTGAAAAACTGCCTTGAAGGCGCTGAAGCTCCATCTATCATCGCGATATTACGGGATAAAATCAATTCGTTGCCGGAAATAACAACCCTTATCTCAAACGCCATAAAGGAAGATGCCCCGGCCATGATTAGGGATGCCAGGATCATCAGAGAGGGATTTTCCCCTGAGTTGGATGAACTGATTCACATCCAGCGTAATGCAAGGGAACTGATAGCGGCAATAGAACAAAAAGAAAGACAGCGGACAGGGATCAACACACTGAAGGTAGGTTTTAACAGGGTTTTTGGTTACTACATCGAGGTGACACGTTCGTATCTTGAGAAGGTGCCTCAGGACTTTATCCGCAAACAGACCCTTGCAGGAGCTGAACGCTTCATTTCAGAGGAACTTAAAGAGCTTGAAGAGAAGATACTTGGGGCAGAGGAAAAACGAGTTTCCCTCGAATTAAACATTTTTGAACAGATACGCATTGAAATACTCAAAAAAGCTGAGGCTGTCCAGGAAGCCGCCTGCCTCATAGGTATGCTGGATGTGCTTGCCGCCCTTGGGCAGGTTGCTGAAGACCACAACTACGTAATGCCACAGCTTGATACTACCTACGGCATAGAGATCATCAAAGGCAGACACCCCGTGGTGGAAAAAGGCCTGCCTGTCGGCGAATTTGTCCCAAACGATATTTTTTTTGGTGAAAATACAGACAGAATGCTCATTATCACAGGGCCTAACATGGCAGGCAAGTCCACAGTACTACGTCAGACAGCGCTTATTGTGTTGATGGCGCAGATGGGATCGTTTGTGCCTGCAGATAAGGCCACGATAGGGCTTGCAGACAGAATTTTTTGCAGGGTAGGGGCAACAGACTATCTGGTAAGGGGACAGAGCACATTCATGGTTGAGATGAGCGAGACAGCCAACATCCTGCACAACGCCACAACACGAAGCCTTGTGGTGCTGGATGAGATAGGAAGGGGCACAAGCACCTATGACGGCCTTGCCATTGCAAGGGCAGTGGCGGAACATCTTGTTCACAAGGATAAAAAAGGAGTAAGGACACTTTTTGCCACCCACTATCATGAGCTTACCGAACTTGCCGATAAAGAGCCCGGGGTGACCAATCTGCATGTATCTATCCAGGAATGGCAGGAAGACCTGGTATTCCTGCATAAACTTGAACCAGGGCCCACAGATAAAAGCTATGGCATTGAGGTGGCCGGACTGGCGGGGGTTCCGCCATCTGTGGTCGAACGGGCAAAGGAGATCCTTATCGAAGTGGCGGGAAAACAACCTAATTTCAAGCAACCATCTGATAATATCTTTACAAACAGGGAAAATAGTGGCAAAAAAAGAGGGACTAAAAGACAATTGCCACGGCTTAGTTACGGGTTGCTTCCTTTATTTTCTGATGCTGACAAAATCAGGCAGAGGCTAAAAGAAACCAATGCGGACAGGCTTACCCCTCTTGAGGCATTGAATCTCGTTTATGAGTTAAAAAAATTAGCAGAGAACCAAGAGTGACATATCGTATTTGCATAATCATATTGTTTTTTATCTTTGTGCTGGGCTTTTCAGACTGTGTCTGGGCAAAAAAGTCCAACACATGCGCCCCTGTCAATAATTCTCCGGAACTGTCCTACAAAAAAGTCAAGGAAAAATACCTTGCCATCACCAACAATCCCAGGCTTCGCAACAATAAAAAGGCATGGGAGGAGGTGATCATAGCCTTCACGTCCGTTTACCTGAAGAACCACGATGACAAGGAAGTGGGCCCAAAGGCTATCTGGATGATAGCCCGCTGCTATTACGAGCTTTTTTTATATACACACGACACCAATGATATCTTGGATGCAATCAGTCGCTATGAATTGCTGGTTGAAAAATATCCTGATAACAACCTGGCGGACGATGCCCTCCACTGGCTTGGGGTCTTACACAAGAATCGTGGAGAAACTGAAAAGGCCTATAATGTGTTAGCCCGTCTGCTGGAAAAATATCCTGACGGAGATAAGGCAAAGGAGGCAAAGGAACTATTGGCCTCTCTTACGCCACCAGAACCGTCCCGCCAGATCATAACCGCCGAAACAACCAGCAGTTCTCAGCCTCAGATTTCCAATCCTGGCATACAGGAATCGCACAACGATTTGCCTTTGCCTGCTGACCTGCCTTCAGACACCACAAATCAGCCAGGCACGCCTGTTGTTCAGGCTGTAAGACATTGGTCTGTGGTGGACTACACAAGGGTTGTTGTGGATGTAACCGAACCTGTGAGTTTTACGGAAGGATGGCTTCCAGCAGACGAAAAGGCAGGCAAACCCAGGCGTTTTTTTCTGGATCTTAAACCTGCAAAGAAACTCCTGAATCTCTCTGACCTGGACATCCATGACGGCCTTTTAAAAGGTGTGCGATTAGGACAGTTCAATGCCGACACAGTGAGGATAGTCTGTGATCTTGGAGAAACCAAGGACATCAAGGCGTTTTTTCTGGACGACCCATTCAGAGTGATCATTGATGCGTTTGGCAGTGAGTACAAAAATGAAGAGGTGGAGCAGCCACAACAGATCCATGCGATCGCAAAAGAGGCACAGCGATCCAAAGATACTGACCATACAGATAGTCTTGCCAAAAAAGAACAAGAAAATGAAAAAACAGCAGTCCTTATTGACAAAAAACAGCAAGAAGAAATTGCTACATTTGTGCCAAAAACAGGCAAGAAAAAATTTACTCTCGCCCAGCAGCTTGGTCTTGGGGTCAAGCGCGTGGTATTAGACCCCGGACATGGGGGTAAGGACCCTGGGGCGATCGGACCGAATGGACTCAAAGAAAAAAACGTCACACTCCAAGTGGCCAAGCGCCTCAAAAAGATTCTTGAAACTGATTATGGTTGCGAGGTTTTCTTGACACGAGACAAAGACGTGTATTTGAGCCTTGAGGAACGCACAGCCATTGCAAATGCAAAAAAAGCCGACATCTTTGTCTCAATTCACACTAATGCAGAACCAAGCAACAGGATTCAGGGGGTGGAGACTTATTTTCTGAGCATGGCTGTGGATGACGAGGCAATGAGGGTGGCTGCCCTTGAAAACTCCACCTCAAGCAAAAGGCTTGGCGAGTTGAAGAGCATTCTGAATCAGATACTTAAAAATGCCAAGGTCAAGGAATCTTCGAGGCTTGCCTCATTCATACAGGGAAATCTTGTGGGCAAGATCAAGAAACAACACAACAATGTAAAGGACAGAGGCGTCAAACAGGCGCCGTTTTTTGTGCTGATTGGCGCTAAAATGCCTGCTATACTCACAGAAGTGGCGTTCATCACAAGCCCTGAAGAAGAAAAATACCTCTCAAACGACAAATTCTTAAAAGATCTGGCTGATGGACTGGCGCATGGCATTCACGGCTACACACGCGACACGGAAAACGCTGGCATAGGCGGTTAATTTTTACTTGCTTTTTTTACAAAAAGTTTTATTAAGCTACAATCTGTTGCAGTTTTACACTTAACTGCACTCCACTACTACTCAATATCAAAAAGGAGAAAGACAATGTATCTTTCCAGAATAAAACCGATTCTCACAGCAGCCATCGTATGCAGCATATTTGTTGCTCAGGGTTGTTCAAAAAAACCAGAGCCAGATGCTGCCGCAGATATGGCTTCAACAAGCGCCACAGACACTTCAGCCTACTCAACGCCTATCAGAAGTGGCACTTCAGATGGTGAAGGCATCAAAATACCTGACCTCATCTCAGAGGGAAGAACCAGCGGCCCGATGCTGCCTGTGTATTTTGACTATGACAGCTTTTCACTGAGGCCTGACATGTCAGCCAGGATGCAGACAAACGTCCGCTTTCTGCAAGATAACCCAAAAGTGAGCATAGAGGTGCAGGGTAACTGTGATGAGCGTGGGACAAACGAGTACAATCTTGCGCTTGCCGAGAAAAGGGCAAAGAGCGTAAAATCATATCTTTCAAACATGGGTGTCAAGGCTGACAGGGTAGAGGTTGTAAGCCTTGGTGAAGAGCAACCCCTTGATCCCGGACATACAGAGGCAGCATGGGCAAAGAATCGCAGGGCGGATTTTGTAATAATCAAGAAATAGCACTGGCGGACAGCAGCAATGAAATCTAACTATCTGAGTATATCTAACGGGTTTGTTTTTGTAGTACTTTTTGCCTTTGTGGCAGGTTGTCTTTTTTCTTCCCAGTCAATGGCTGCAGAGCAGAAGGGGATGAAGATAGCAGTAATCAACATGCAGAAGGTAGTAAGGAAATCCAAGGCAGGCCAGAAGGCAAGTGAGTCTCTTAACAAGAAATTCGAGGCGCTTCAGGCTGAACTCAAGACCAAACAGGACTCCATAAAGGCCCATAAGGATGCCCTGGATAAAAAACTGCCTCTCATGAATGAAGAGGCAAGGGCAGATGCAGAGAGGGAGTATCGCAAGATGCTCAGGGACTTCAAGCAGCAAAGCGATGACGCCCAGTTTGATATGAGACAGGCTGAGGCAGAAATCATGGAGCCGGTGCTCAAATCGCTTGAGAAGATTGTGACCAAAATCGGAGAGGCCGGTGGTTATGCCATGATTGTTGAGGCAAACATGCCCGGGCTTTATTACTTTACACCAGACGCAGAAATCACTGAGTCTGTCATTAAGACTTATGACGAGGATGCTGGCAAGGCCAAGTAACAACTACAGGGAGGTTACAAAAAATAGAAATTTCGTTCAAAGGCAAGACGCGAGGAGGCGAAAAAAACGCAGCATACTCTTCTGTATGTGAGCATTTTTTTTACTGACAAGCAACGCAGGCATGCCCACCCTGCTTCACAGGGTTAGGAAAGCTAAAGCTTGCGAGCGAAAGGACAATGTTTGAAACTTTCCTGTTGCAAGGCTTGCCACATCTGAATAGCCACGTTGGCAGATGCCTCGTGGTTATTTTTTTCTAAAAGGACCAAGAAATGTTGCCAAAACTGAACATCGAAACTCAGCCAGAGTTAACCAACGAAGATATCGCCCTGTTGGATGCAGCAAGAAGGCGCTGCGCAGGCAGGATTATCCTATCTACATCCCTTGCATCAAGCGGTCACCCAGGCGGCTCCCTGTCCTCAATAGACACGCTGCTGGTGTTATATTCATGCAGCAATTATGACATTACCAATGTCTCTCTGTCTGACAGGGACAGGATTGTCGTGAGCATTGGACATATCTCACCTGCGGTTTACAGTGTGCTCGTTGAAGCAGGATTTTTAAAAGAAGATGAGTTTCTGTGTGAATTTAGACGTGCCGGCGCTGCCTGCGCAGGTCACGTTGAGACAGCAGTTGCGGGGGTGGAATTCGGCACAGGCAATCTTGGCCAGGGGCTTTCCGTAGGCTCAGGTTTTGCCCTTGCAGCCGGATGCCAGAAAAAAAACTTTAAGACTGTTGTCATCATGGGCGATGGAGAACAGCAAAAAGGACAGATTGCAGAGGCAAGGCGATTTGCGGCAAAATATGAACTTTCAGACCTGATAGCTGTGGTTGACAGAAATCACCTCCAGATAGGGGGGGCTACAGAGGACGTAATGCCTGTCAGGGTAAGGGATGAATATGCTGCTGCAGGCTGGAATGTGGTTTATGTGCCTGATGGTCATGACTTTAATGTGATTTACAAGGCGCTCAGAAGGGCGTGGCTGCATGAAAATCTTGAACCCAAAAGGCCAACAGTCCTGGTTGTCAGAAGCATTATGGGACACGGTATCTCCTTTATGGAAAACAAGGCCAAGTATCACGGCTCAACACTCAAGGATGAGGATGCCAGAAAGGCCCTGATTGAGCTTGGACAGGATGCCTCTCTTTTCCAGGCATGGAAGGAAAGACGCGAAGCTCATGCAGTAAAATGTCCCGTACATCAAAACGCAGGCACATATCCCCAGATTGATCCTGGAGAGCCAAAGGTGTATGGAGTTGACGAGAAGACTGACTGCCGTTCAGCATACGGAGATGCCCTTGAGGACCTGGCGCGCCTGAATAATCATGGCGGGCTGGTAAAAATAGCCGGGTTCAGCTGTGACCTTGAGAGTTCCGTAAAGATGCAAGGGATCAGAAAGGTATCGCCTGATGGTTTTTTTGAGGCTGGCATCCAGGAGCATCACGCCGCCACCTGCGCAGGCGCTCTGAGCAAAGAGGGGGTTGTTGCTTTTTTCAGCACATTTGGCGTATTTGCTACTGCTGAGACCTACAATCAACACAGGCTGAATGATCTAAACAATACCCATATCAAGGTTGTGTCAACCCATCTTGGCTTAGATGTAGGCGAAGATGGCCCAACCCATCAGAGCATTGATTATCTTGGCCTGATGAACAATTTGTTCGGTTTTTCTGTGTTCATGCCAGCGGATCCCAATCAGACAGGACACATAGTGCGACATGTGGCTAAAACGCCAGGCAATGCCTTTGTGGGCATGGGGAGGTCAAAACTGCCCACCATCACAGACGGAAATGGTCAACCTTTTTTTGGAAAAAATTACAATTTTGAATCAGGCAGAGCAGACCTTTTGAGAGCCGGTGAAAATGCCACGATCATTGTCTATGGCACGCTTGTAAGAGAGGCGTTGAAGGCCCATGACCTGCTCATACAGAATGGTTTGTCTGTAGCGGTTTTGAACATGGCAAGCCTGAAGCCTCTGGATGAAGAGGCAATTGTCAGGGCTGCGATGCAAGGTCCTGTCGTCACACTTGAGGATCACATACCGCAAACAGGTCTTGGCGCCCTTGTTTCAATGGTTATGGCTGCAAGAGGTATCTCGCAAAAGCTCAAAATGCTTGGAGTGACTCGATATGGCTCTTCTGGAAATCCTGTAGATCTTTACAAAGCCCAGGGACTGGATGCCCAGTCTGTATCAGATACTGTGCAGCAGCTTGCAGTCTGAATTATTGCGCGCTTTAAGACTGCCTCATGTCCCTTGTCTTAAACCTTGCAAAAGTCGCATTTCTAAAAAGTGCATCTCATATAGACGATCTGCCTGAAACGTCATTTCCTGAAGTGGCGTTTGCAGGCAGGTCGAATGCAGGCAAATCTTCCCTCTTAAACCGGCTGTTTCAACGCAAAAATCTTGTAAAAACCAGCTCCAGACCAGGCCATACGCAGCTTCTGAATTTTTTTGAAGTGGATGGCCGCGCCTATTTTGTTGACATGCCTGGCTATGGTTTTGCGAAAGCCCCGGAGGATATTCAGATTAAATGGCGTAAGCTCCTTGAAAACTATGTTCAGCACAGAGATGCCCTCAGGCTTGTTGTGTGTATATTTGATGTGAGAAGAAGACCTGATCACCTGGATATGGCTCTGCTTGATTTTTTAAAGTCATGTGAACGGAATGTGTTTGTTGTGCTGAACAAGTCAGATAAACTTAATGCCAGAGAGCTTGCGCGTCAAACGCAATTGCTCCGCCAGTGTCTGCATATTGAGAAGGATAAAATTTTCGTGCTTTCCTGTCTTACAGGAAAGGGCGTGGATGCCCTGCGAGAGAGGCTTTGCAACGGTATATCTCAATGACATATACCGTCTCCCTCTACGAACAGACACCTCTGGTCACTTTGCACAAACTCCACCAGCCTGCCAATCAAACGCGAGTGCTTAGATGCCTGTCTCCAGTCTCCCACCCCTATAAACCGTTGTCTGGCGCGGGAAAGAGCAACATTTAATCTTCTCGGATCATCCAGAAATCGGTTTGCAGCAGGGTTATCAGCGCTGTGTGATTGGCAGGCCTCCCAATCTGCGCCAGTCAGGGAAAATATAATTTCCATCCGTTCATCACCCTGAAATCTCTCCACAGTGTCAACCATCGCCCTGATCACATCCTGTGCAATCGTTGTGTCTCGCCCAAGGGCTGTTCTTATAGCTGCTACCTGCGCCCTGTAAGGGGCTATCACCCCAAGCAATCCCTCAAGCCTTTCATGGTCTGAATCTTCAGAGATGCCGTGTATTTTTAAAAGCCTTGTAACAATATTCGCTATTAAATCTGCCTCAAGCTGATTTGTCCGGACAGATTGCTTTTCTATATTCTTTTCATTATGACAAATCAAAACAATCTGCACATCAGACAGCAGAATATCGGTTAGTTGATCGACTTCAATACAGCAGGATGTTCTTTTCTGGCCCTGTTTTTTATAAGGGCTTGTGTGAAGCATCCCCTCGTAAAATTCTTTGGAAATAAAATCACAGATTGCCTCCGGCATTCTGAACTGCTCATCAAGCATGACCTTGATGTTTTTATTGCCATAATCCAGCTCAAAAAGGCTTTCAAACAGACTTTTTTTCAAATCCGGCGTTGTTTCAGAAAGAACTACCGGTGGAAGCTGCCTGTGATCTCCAACAAGGATGTGCGCTTGGGCAAGGCTTAATATCCCCAAAAGATGGGGTGCAAATATCTGCGATGCCTCGTCTATCAGAGCTACATCAAAAAGACCGCCTGAAAGCAGATTGTCATAGTTTCCTGAAAGCCAGGCATGGGTTGTTCCCACAAAGACTTCCATGTCTGCGAGTCCCTGCCTGATCCTCTCGATCTGACGCAGCATCAGATGGCCAAAGCGCGAACTGTCTTTCAGCTCTTGCGCAGGAAGAGGCTCCTGAAAACATCTTTCGCTGTTGAGCCTGTAAACAGATATGTCAGGACAGATGCGCGAAAGTTTTTTGCTCACCTCATCTACAGCCCTGTGGGTATAACAGGCAACCAAGCATCGTTTGCCTGCTGATTGCTGTGCCTTGATAATTCTGGCGATAGTAGTGGTCTTTCCTGTGCCTGGAGGCCCTTGAATCAGCAGGAGTTTTTGAAGGCCAAGGGAGAGGCTCACAGCCCTTTTCTGCATGGCAGAAACAGCATCGGCAGTCTCATCAGCCTCCCACAGGCTGACAGCATTTGGGGCAAGATTTTCGGTGATGCCATTTAGCAGCTCAAGATAAATGGCAAGCTCCTGATCCTTGAACAAATGAGCAAAGGATGCAAAGTTTTTCTCAAACATCGCCTCCTTGACATGAAGCTCAAGAAATGCTGGTTTGAATGCGCCAGTCTGAACTGATGCAGACGTCCTGACCCTGATGCTTTTTTCCGTGACACTTTCCACCACTGCCTCTGCGCAATCCCCTGCAATCGTTCCCTTTTCGCAGCTTAAAAGACATGCGTCGCCCTCGCGAATCTCTGAACAGTTTGGATGCTCAAGATGTAAGTTAAGAACTTCTGCCTCAAGATTATATGCCTTGATCCTGACTGCCCTGCCGTCCTGAATGCGGTCACTGATAGGGGTTGTCAGATTTTTGATTTGTTCACGGCGAATAGCGTCATATTCAGTCAATAGTTGTCTGTAAAACCTTTCGAAAAACACGAGGTTGGTATGCGAGTCAGCATGTTTCCGATCTGAATGCCCAAAAAGCCCGTTAAGCATTGAACAATCCTGCTTTTGCCTGCACGAAACGCATCTGCCATCAGACAGGCTCTGAACAGTAGTCGCACAAAGATCGGCAAATACCAAAGAATTCCTGAGCCGCATCACATGAAATGCATCGTTATAAGCATAGGAGACCTGCTTTGCCACACCCTCCCGCAGCTCTTCATCACCGGAATATAAGACAAGGGGATTTAGTATTTTTTTCCCCCTGTAACGCCATGAAAGCATAAGGGAATATGCCTGAGCCTGAAAAGCATGGCCTTTTTGCACCTTGCCACCCCAGCACCGCCCGGTTTTAAGCTCCAGAGCCCTGATTGAGTTGTCTTCATACTTCAACACAGCATCAATCTTGCCTTTAAGGCCAAAAAAAGGGTTTATCATGTAGCGTTCGCTTTGAATGTTTATGGCAGAATCAAGATGTTTTCGGCGAAAGCGATAAAGTCTGTTGAGATGAGCCCGTACAGTTTCTTCTGTCTTGACAGGGCAGATGTCCATGAGAGCAAATGAGGTGACAACATCGCTGAAGGCATCCTGCAAACGCCTGCGAAGCGCATCGTGTTTCTCCGGCGCTTTGAGAACAGATTCAAATACATTGTGAATCAGCGATCCCCTGAGCATGGGTTCACTTGGAGACTGACTCATGAAACGTTTCACGTGAAACCGGCGCTGGCAATAATCGAGCTCTGTCAGGGCTGTCACATTTACAAGCCAGCCCGGCTCCACAACAAGCAATGAGCCATGCTGTCTGTCAAGCTCTATCTCATCTCCGTTTTGAACAAATCCTGTCATGTTCAGGCTGACAGAAGTTTTTCTCAGGCCAGGCCCTGCATTGGAAAGCACCTCTGCCAGAAAACCTGTATTGCTTTCAAATCCATTGGAAAGCCTTACAGTAAAAACACTGTTCGCTGGTTTGACATTTTGTGCGGATTGTCCGTTGAAAAAGGGCAGACTTTCAACAAGCAATGCATTTTCGGATGGCGCTACTTCAAGAAGTCGTGCATGCAGAAATGGGGAAAATCTGATCATGAGGCCTGCGAATGGCGACAAACAATTTATCTCAGTCCAAGGGCAGCTTCAAGCCTTGCAAAATCCATTTGCTTGTTAAAAAGCTGGATAAAATCATTCACTTTTCTTTTCTGATGAAAACGGGTTTTACCAAAGAAGATCTCAATGTTGTCCACCGTAGCCATTGTATCGAGCTGTGTTAGGATAATGGGAACACCCATTGCCTCCGCCCTGCCAAGGATGATTGGGTTTGGCCTCATGTTGCCTGTCAGCACAAGGCATTTGGTAGAGGTCTCAAGGGCAGCAAGCTGGATATCAGCCCTGTCGCCACCTGTTATGACTGCCTTGTTTGGTTTTCTGCGAAAGTATCGAAGCGCGCTGTCCACACTCATGGCGCCAACCATGAGGTTTTCCACCAGTTCATCCAGATGGTCACTTGCGCAAAGCACCTCGCCTCCAAGCCCATCTACGATCTCGCCAACGCTTACAGACATGAGCAGCCTGTCTTTCGGAATCACAGCAAAGCAGGCTATTCCATGGTTTTCAATATAGGGTTTTGCCAGATTGTTGACAAAGTTAAGCCTGTGCTTTGGTACGCGGTTTATGACTACTCCGAGGAGGTTTTGTCCAAACCTAACCTTAGAGGTAATGATGTCGTCAAGAACCTGAAGATCTGATCCATAGGGCACAACCACAAGGATTTTCACTCCAAGAAGCTCGGCAATGTGAGGTGGAGAAAGGTCAACAAGCCAGGCCTCCCTCAGACTTGCCCCGCCTTCAAGAACAACCATATCCCGATCTCTCTTGATGTTCTGAAAAGCATCGGAAACAGTCTGTTGAAAGTCAATTTCGACCTCTCCTTTGAGTATGCCTTCAACCAAATGGTCGCTGAGTGTGACAGGGCACATGTCAGCAAGGGGGTCTTTGAATGCAAACTGTTCCTTGAGGGACAGGGTGTCTTCATCCACATAGCTGGCAGATTTGGGTTTTTCAGGCACATGGGATGGCATTTTTGAGCTTACGCTTACAGGCTTCATGTAGCCTGTCCTGAGGTTCAACGACTGAAAATGATGCAACAGCCCGATGCAAAGGGCACTTTTGCCTGAAAAAGTGTGTGTAGATGTGACATAAACAGCATGTATGGCATTAGTCATGTTTGAACTCCTGATTTTGACTTGAAAGTACCAGCCTCATATCTATTCCCATAACCCCTTTTCCATCCTCGAACACAGTCAGGGGATTTATGTCCAGCTCAACGATCTCCGGAAACTCTGTAACCAACTGGGATATCTTCAGGATAGTCTCTACTATTCCATTGATCGCAAGTTTTTTTCTGCCTCTTACCCCGTACAAAATAGCAGATGAACGAAGCTCCGAGACCATTGCCTCTGCCTCAGCCCTGCTAAACGGCGCTATACGAAACGAGACATCCTTAAGCACTTCCACAAAGATGCCTCCAAGGCCAAGCATAACGAGCGGGCCAAATTGTGGATCGCGGTTCATCCCCAGGATCACCTCTGCATTGCCTTGAACCTGCTTCTGTACCATGCATCCCCAGATATCTGCCTCGGGCATGAATCTTTGCGTCCTTAGAGTAATGAGATCAAAGGTGTCCCTGACTTCCTGTCTGCCGCTTATACCCAACCGCACCCCTCCTATATCTGTCTTATGAAGTATGTCAGGCGAAGCAATCTTCATGACCACAGGAAAGCCGATGCTTTCCGCAAAATCCGCTGCCTCCTCCGGGTCTTTGCAGAGTTTTGACAGCGGGATCGGGATGTCGAGTGCCTGAAGTACCTCCCGTGCCTCTGATTCGCCTATCTCAAGCCTTTTATCCTGCCTTACCCTGGAAAATACCTGTCTGATTTTATCCCGGTCTATTGCAAATAATTCAAATACAGGCAAGGGTTCTGAGCGCCATACACTGTGATAATGCATAGCCTGCAGCGCACTAATCGCCAGTTCAGGAGACTGATAGTTAGGGAGATGGTTTGCCATAAGAAGATCATGGCCTGCCTTTACCCTCTGGCCACCGATAAAGGACGCTATCATTGTCTTGCCGGAATCCCTTGATGCCTTAAGCACAGCCTCTGCTGTTTTTTCAGGCTCAGTCATGATTTGTGGGGTAAGTATTGTGAGGATTGCATCAACATTGGGGTCTTTTGCCACAATGCCCAAGGCAGCTTCATAGCGGTCTGCAAGCGCATCTCCCAGCACATCCACAGGGTTCAAAACGCTCGCTGCAGGCGGAAGCGCTTTCCGGAGTTTTTGAAGGGTCTCATCAGAAAGGCCTGCCACCCTCAATCCAAACCGTTCAATGGCATCTGTTGCCATGATGCCAGGCCCCCCAGCATTGGTTATTACAGCGACCCTGTTTCCTGCCGGAATCGGCTGCCATGCAAAGGCAATAATCAGGTCAAAGATGTGTCTAATGGAATTCGCCCTGATAATCCCTGCCTGTTTGAAGGCAGCCTCATAGGCCTGTTCGCTGCCTGCGAGTGTGCCTGTGTGAGAGCTGACGGCCCTTGAGCCAGCATTGGTTGAACCTGATTTTATGGCAATGATGGGTTTTGTCTTGGTGATCTTGCGGGCTTTTTCAATAAATTTTGTGCCATTGGCAATACCTTCAAGGTATGCCATGATCACTTTGGAGTCGTCATCGCTCTCCCATGCATTTAAAAAATCCAGTTCATTCAGGTGAGCCTTATTGCCAAGGCTTACAAATCTTGAAAAGCCCAGGCCAAGTTCCAGAGACATATCTAAGACAGAGGTGCAGAGAGCTCCTGACTGAGACATGAAGGCAACATGGCCATCAATCGGCATGTCTGCTGCAAAGGATGCGTTCAGGCAGGAACCAGGAACCATAATGCCAAGACAGTTAGGGCCGACAACAGACATCCCATGTTGATCGGCAAGTTTAGCTATTTCCATCTCGGCCAGAAGGCCGGCATGGCCTGTTTCACGAAATCCCGCGGAGATGATTACCGCTGCCCTGACACCGCATAGGGCGCATTGTTCAAGGCAATCCAAAACTGCCTTGGCAGGGATTGCAATCACTGCAAGTTCAACCTCAAGGCCTTCTGTGATAATGTGGTTAAGTGATGGATATGCTTTAAGGCCAAGGATATTTTCAGCAGTTGGATTAACGGGAAAGATGTTGCCTTTGAAGCCGCTTTTGACAAGATTTGCAAGTATTTCAAATCCAAGTTTTTTAGGCTGCTGCGAAGCGCCAATCACGGCTACGGATTTTGGGAAAAACAGACTCTTCAGCATAAGCAACTCTCCGTCTTGACACTTAAGTGCAAGTAGTGTTTATTATTCTTCTTACGCCCTCGTAGCTCAGGGGATAGAGCACAGGATTCCTAATCCTGGAGTCGCAGGTTCGATTCCTGCCGGGGGCACCATCTTTGCCTGTCCTCTGTTCCCATTTCAGAAATTACACATAAAAGCAGGCTTAGTCAATAAACTTAACGCAACCTAATCAAGATGTCTCTCACCAAAAAGCAACTTTTATCCCTTTTGAATATTCCGTTGCTGGAGCTTATGCAGCAGGCAATGGCAGTCAAGCTTGCACATCGTGGCTCAATTTTTTCTCTTTGTACAATTTGCAATGTTAAATCAGGCAAATGCACAGAAGATTGTGTGTTTTGCGCACAATCAGCCAAATATCATACCTATGCGCCAGTGTATGGCTTGCGGGATATTGAAGATGTTCTGAAAGAGGCCGCCAAGGCAAGGGAAAATGGGGCGACCAGATTCAGTCTTGTGGCAAGCGGCAGGGGGCCAAGAGAGTCAGAACTGCACGAGTATGCCAGATATATTGATATTATAAGGCGTGAGGTCAGGATAAACGTCTGCGCATCCCTCGGCATCCTGGATGTAAAAGGGCTTTGTCAGCTAAAGGAGGCAGGGCTTTCCCGCTATCATCACAATCTTGAAAGCTCCCGGTCTTTTTTTCAATCTGTATGTTCAACCCATTCATATGACGAGCGTCTTGAGACGATAAATGCTGCACGGGCCGCAGGGCTTGAGGTCTGTGCTGGCGGTATAATTGGTCTGGGAGAAAACATGCTCTCAAGGCTTGAGCTGATCTGCGAGCTTTCAAGGCTTGAGGTTGAGTCTGTTCCATTAAATATCCTTGTGCCAATCCCAGGCACACCTCTGGAAGGACAAAAAATGCTTTGCATAGAAGATATCATCAGAGCAGTAGCAATCATGCGTATAGCTCTTCCAAAGAGCGCTTTGCGTATAGCAGGAGGGCGAGATTCTGTTCTCAAGGATTTTCAAGGACTTGCTTTTATGGCAGGGGCTGATGCTATGTTGATCGGCGGCTACCTTACCGTGCGTGGCAGAGACGTACTGGTAGATATCGAGATGGTAAAGGAGTTGACGAGGTTGTGGGGAAATGTGGTGTAAAAGGCAGACTGTTTCTGATTGCAGAGTTTCTCTGACTGACGGGAATGTCCAAGACTTGCTATTTCGCCCGCAAGCTTTAGCTTTCC
>DYLC01000094.1 GCA_020722285.1 Desulfobulbus propionicus
TGGTGGAGCTGATCAGAATCGAACTGACGACCTCTTGAATGCCATTCAAGCGCTCTCCCAACTGAGCTACAGCCCCACGTTTATTGGGATGAAATCTGGACGATTTAACTACCATAGTTCATTGTCTTAGTCAAGTGTATAGGGAAGTTTGATGAGGAGAGGAGATGATATGAAAGAAAAAAAACGCATAATTGCAATGGCTGGCAAGGGTGGCACAGGAAAAACCACCATTTCAAGCCTTCTTATCAAGTATCTGGTTGAAAATGCTTTTACACCTATTCTTGCAGTGGATGCAGATGCAAATGCCAACCTAAATGAACTTCTTGGCTTAGATGTACCTGAAACTCTGGGTGGAATCCGTGAACGCATGAAGAACGAGACTCCTCAGGGCATGACAAAGAGTGATTTCATGGAGATGGAGATCAATAAGGCCATTATAGAGGCAACTGGCTTTGATCTGCTCGTCATGGGACAGCCTACAGGGCCAGGCTGCTACTGTATGGCAAACTCCATTCTGGCTGGGGTAATGGACAGGCTTTCAGGCAGTTACAAGTTCATGCTGGTTGACAATGAGGCTGGAATGGAGCATTTGAGCCGTTTAAACCTGCGTAAACTTGAGATGCTTTTTGTGGTATCAGACCCATCAGCCAGGGGCGTTATGACAGCGGCAAGGATAGCTGAACTGACAAAAGCCCTTGGCGTGGAGGTAGGCGGGAAGGTGCTGATAGTCAACAGAGCGCCTGAAATTATGCCAGAGGCATTGATTGAAAAGATAGCTGAAACAGTCCATCAGACAGATCTCGTTTTTGGCGGGATTGTGCCTATGAGTCAGGAGATATTTGAAGCTGAGGCAAAAAGACAGTCCCTTCTGAATCTTTCGCCTGAAACACATGCAGTGCAGGCAGCGTTTGAGATTTTCAGGCGGCATATCAAATAACCCGGTTTTTTGAATTTTCTTCCCAATTACAATTGAAGTTTTTTCTGTTACCTGTTAAGAATATCCGATTTACTTAAATTAAGCATGTTGCTGTCTTGCTTGTCAGCAAGGAGAGTTTTTTCTTGAGTTAAGGAAGAAGTTAAAGCAGCACAAAAGTCTCAGGGGGTTAGTCAACTAATGGAAAGTGTAACAGGTGTTAATCAGGCAGCAAATTCTCAGGTCGCATCGACAGACGTGCAATCAGATGAACTTGCAGAGATGAGTCGTCTTCTGGACGAAGGTTTTGTGGAGTTTAATGTTGGCGATATCATATCAGCCAAGGTAGTGCGTATCGATAGAGATGCTGTCATGGTCGGAGTTGGCCACAAATCCGAGATATCCATCCCTATATCCCAGTTTATGGATGTAAATGGGGAGCTTGCAGTTTCTCCAGACGACAACATAGACGTGCTGGTGGAAAGGTGTAATCGGAATACAGGCGGCCTGGCTCTTTCATATAGTAAGGTTTTGAGGCGTAAGGTGTGGGATGATGTAATGGAAGCCTATGAAAAGGCTACTCCGGTGAAGGCCAAGATACTCTCCAGGATTAAAGGGGGGTTGGAAGTGCTGATAGGAGATGTGAAGTCAGGGCTTAAGGGTTTCATGCCTCTTTCCCAGATTGACATCAGGCAGATTCCCAATCCGGAAGAATTGGTAGGTCAGGAGATAGAAGGGCTGATTATCAAATGCAACCGTAAGCGGGAAAATATTGTTCTTTCAAAGAGGGCGCTTCTGGAAAAAGAACGCAATGTCAAGAAGCAGGAGACTCTGGCTAATCTTGAAGCAGGCCAGGTCAAAGAGGGCATCGTCAAGAATATCCTTGAATATGGCATGTTTGTGGATATCGGCGGCATTGATGGCATGCTACATGTAAGTGATATCTCATGGGGAAGAATTGAGTCGCCTGCAAAGTTGTTCAAGTCAGGGGATAAGGTTATGGTCAAGGTGTTGAGCTATGACCCTGAAAAAGAAAAAATCTCCCTTGGTATCAAACAGCTTACAGAAGACCCATGGCTTACAGCGGAGCAGAAGTATCCAGTAGGCACAAAGGTTACGGGTAAGGTAGTAAGTTTGATAGAATATGGGGCGTTTGTGGAGCTTGAGCCAGGCATTGAGGGCATGATTCATGTCTCAGAGATGTCGTGGACAAAGCGCATACGCAGGGCGTCTGATGTCTTGAAGGCCGGTGATATCGTGGATGCCGTTGTATTGAAGATGGATTTAAGTGCCAAGAAGATTTCACTTGGCTTGAAGCAGAGACAGCCAAATCCATGGGACGGGCTGGAGGATAAGTTCCCTATTGGCACTGTAATTGAGGGCGCTGTGAAAAATGTGACAGAGTTTGGCGTGTTTATAGGGATTGAAGAGGGTATAGACGGGCTTGTGCATCTTTCTGACCTGACATGGAGCAAAAAAATCACTCATCCCAATCAGCTTTACAAAAAAGGAGATGTGATTCAGGCTGTTGTTCTCAATATTGACAAGGTAAAAGAACGTTTTTCCCTTGGCGTAAAGCAGCTTGTTCCAGACCCATGGTCAACTGTTCCTGAGAGGTATCCTGTTGGCGGCATTATCACTGGCAAGGTTACTAATGTCAAGGATTTCGGGGTGTTCGTTGAGATTGAAGATGGCGTTGAAGGGCTGGTACATGTTTCTGAGGTAAGCGTTCAGAAGACTAATACTCCAGTCGGGTTGTTTGAGCCTGGGCAGGAGATAAAGGCAAAGGTAATCAATATCTCTAAAGTTGACAGACGCATCGGACTTTCGATGAAGCGTATCGTTGAGGATGAGGAGCGCTCGAACATTGAAGAATACAAGCAGTCAGCCGGCGCTGCTACAACCATAGGCGGGTTGATCAGGGAAGAAATGGTAAGCAGAAAAAAAAGTAACAAGTAGATGACTGACATAAAACAGACATCAGGCATGCAACAGGGCAAGGGTCAGAATCCTTTTGTGGCAATCTTGGCTGCAATAGGGTTTATGACCCTTTTTACAGTAATTCTGGTTGTAGGTGTTTTTTTCTGGGCTGCAAAAAGTTTTATGAATGAGTCACCAGAAATCATCTCGGCAAAGGGAGAAAAAATTGGCATCATTGAGATAAAAGGCGTTATCAATGAGGCTGATGACACCCTCAAGCAGATGCGCAAGATGGGATCAAGAAAGGATATCAAGGCGATAATTGTCAGAATTGACAGCCCTGGTGGCGCAGTAGGGGCATCTCAGGAGCTTTTTGCCGAGATCAGGCGTCTTGATAAAGTAAAGCCGGTTGTTGCCTCTCTTGCCACGATTGCTACTTCCGGCGGTTATTATGCTGCAATCGGCGCCAGAACGATTGTTGCAAACCCTGGAACTATCACTGGCAGCATAGGGGTGATCATGAAGCTTCCGAATCTTGCAAGTCTTCTTGAAAAGATGGGAGTTAAGCTTGATGTCATAAAGGCGGGAAAACTCAAGGATTTGGGGCCGATAGATCGCGAGTTGACTGAGGAAGAGCGCGAGTTGTTAAGCGCTGTATCCCACAATATTCACACCCAGTTCATAGAGGATGTTGCAACAGCCAGAAAGCTCCCGGTAGCAGAGGTTGAAAGATTTGCTGATGGCAGGATTGTGACTGGAAGGCAGGCCTTTGAGTTAAAGCTCGTGGATGAGATCGGAAATTTTACATCTGCAATTGATCTTGCAGCCAGACTTGTGGGTATCTCAGGAGAGCCTGAACTGGTTTACCCTGAAAAAGACAAATTTTTTATGTTTCGCTCCATGGTAGAGGAAGAGGCTGGTGTAAGCCTTGCAAAAGTGCTGGACACAATGTTTAAAAATCTTGAAACATCTGCTGTTGTTCCACAGTCATGACAAGTCTCAGGAAAAAAGACCTTCTGCTTCAGCTTTCCATGTCTGCCCCTGAACATGATATCGCAGATATAGATCAGGCAATAGATATCGTGTTTTCAGTCATTTCCAATGGGCTTGCATCAGGCAAAACCATAAAAATCAGAAAGTTTGGCTCATTTCATATCTCGCATCAAAAAGGCCGTTCTTTTTTAAATCCTAAAACAGGGGCAGTCTCAACGTATCCTTCCTTAAAAAGGATTGTTTTCACGCCAAGTCCTGAGCTTGTTTTGAAAGAGCAGGATGATGGCCCTGTTGGAGACTCTAAGTCGTAAAGGACAGAGATGGAGTTTTGTATGAAATTTCGATTTTATCACCTAATCTGGGCGGGGCTGGTTTTAAAGTTTGCTGTTGATTTATGGGGACAACACAGAAGGCTATCTCTCTCATGTCGCGAAAAACTTGAAACGCGAAGCTCATGATATGAGATGTTATCTGTTTGGGTGACTTCTGGCTTTTTGGCTTGGCAGGGTGTTAGCCTTTGAGCAAGCGGAATTACGTTTTGAGCAAGTGAAGTTAGTTTGTGGCGTGATATACGCTCCTTTTTGGTTAACACATAGGGAGCAGTTCAATCCTTTTATTCCTGACTCCTTGTACCGTTTTAGCCAATCCCTGACCGTATGCGGATTGCGCTTGAGAACTGTGGCTATCTGATTGACCTTTTGACCTTCTGAACACAAGAGAATCATCAAGGCTTTTTCAGAGTCTTTCGATGAAGACAACCGACGGAACTGCTCAAGCTCTTCGCGTTCATCAGAGCTAATGGAAATTTTTATCATAATAACCTCCTCGGTAGGGCAAGATTATTACGATGGCAAACTGGTGTCAACAATTTTATAAAAAATTATGCAAAAACACTTATCTGCCTGTCAGCCTGTTATAAGAAACTGCAATGCCTTCAAGAGTCAAATCTGGCAAGACCTCGTCAATATCCTTGCAAAGAGGGGCAATCAGCCTTACGTGACCACCTGTAGCGACAATTTTTGGTTTCACAGGGAACTCTTCACATAATCTGGAAAGAATTTTATCAGTAAGCCCAGCGAAGCCCAGCATACAGCCTGCATGCATGGCGCTTTGGGTATTCTGGCAGATGGCTGATGATGGCAGAGGCGCAAACAAATCCACCTTGGGAAGCTTGGAAGTGCCTTTGAACAAGGCATCCGAGGCAAGCGTAAGACCTGGAGCGATTATGCCCCCAAGATATTCGCCCTGCCCGGAGATGCAATCAAAGGTAATAGCTGTGCCGAAATCAATTATGATCAGGGGCTGAGGAAAACGTCTGAACCCTGCAATGGCGTTTACAATCCTGTCAGCCCCCAGCTCATACGGCCTCTTATATTTGATCGGCATTCCAAGGGGACTCTGACCTGTAATGATCACAGCCTCTCTGCCAGAATATTTCATGGAAAAGGTCTTCCATGCCCCAAGCGCAGGAGGCACCACGGAACAGACAGCAATATCTGCAAGAGAATCCAGATGCTGCCCATGCAAAACAAGCAACTGGTTTACCAGAACCGCCAGTTCATCGGCAGTTATATTGGTATCTGTGCGGATTCGCCATGAATTTTCAATCTTCATGCCTCTTAAAAGTCCTAAAACAGTGTGGGTATTGCCGATATCAACTGCCAGCAGACATAAATCATCCATATATTCACACCCCAAGTAATTTTTCAATTCAAACGAAACGTCCCGAACAGCCGTTGAAATGGAACCTACCAAAAATGTAACTATCCAGTATAATGCCGAAAATGAACAAAAACCACTGTACTGTAACTATCCAGCAGCGCCCCAGATGCAAGGAAGATACCTGCGAAGTGTGCTGCCTGCACATTAGCAGGCCGACGACGCAGCAGATGGGGCGCTGCTGGATAATTACACAGATGTCAGCCTTGAAAATATCATAAAGGAAGGCTATCTACAACGAAAACAGGGCATGTCTGCGTCTTTTTGCCCTATTT
>DYLC01000095.1 GCA_020722285.1 Desulfobulbus propionicus
CCTGCACATGAGCAGGCCGATGACACAGCAGATGGGGTGCTGCTGGATAGTTACAAAATGACTTGTGTTGAGTATCCATACGTTCTCATGACCAGATTATGACAGACCAGGATGCCTTAAAAATTCTTGGGCTTGGGCCTGATGCAAGCATCGAAGAGATCAGGCAGGCTTTCAGAAATATAGCAAAAACCTCTCATCCTGACATCTCGCCTGATCGCGAGGAGTGTTTTTATCGCAGCAAACTCGCGCATGACACACTGATTCGCACATCAGCCATCCATCCAATAGAAATCGCATCACAGCCAGCTTCTGTGCAGGAGAAGCATTCTTTTGAAAATGATGACGATTTTACGCCTCAGCAGCTTAAAAATGGTGTTTACGTCTTTTTGACAGCCACAAGCAAAGAGGCCATCAGTGGTGCAGTAAAAGAGATATTTATAGTTGAGCGGGAAGACTTCTGTCCACGTTGTTCAGGCTCTGGTTCAATGCCAGGGGTGGGGCCAGGTGCTGGTGGAACTGTCTGCAAGCTCTGTCATGGCAAGGGGTATTTGCCGCTTAAATGGGGCAACGATATCCTCAATATTATCTGTAATGCCTGTTCAGGCAGCGGTTTTGTCAATCGTCCTGTCTGTTCTCTTTGCAAGGGAACTGGCAGGGTATCCATCAGACGCAAGGTGAGGGTGCCTCTTCCCAGGGGTATCCGTACAGGGACTGTGCTTAAGATACCTGGGCAGGGCAGGTGGTGCAGACGGACATCTCGCAGAGAACATATATATGCCGAGGTGCGGGTTGACATGCCTAAAGGCTGGTACATCAAGGACCTTGATCTTTACGCCTCCATCTCAGTGGATGTCTGGATAGCCATGAAGGGAGGGGTTGTCAGGATGGATGCCATCGATGGGGAACTGGTTGTGAACGTCCCTTCTGGCGTCAGGCATGGAGATGTTATTTCAGTTGCCAAAAGAGGCTGGACAGACGAGTCTGGAGAAAGGGGCGATCTGTTCCTGTCGGTTGCATTGCAGTTGCCGGATTCCCCTCCTTCCTCCCTTGCAAAGGCCCTTCTTGAGATTCTTCATGAAGTCTGGCCTGTATCCGGGCAAAAGAAACTTCCTCATTTAAAATGATGATGGCGTCGCAAAAAGTTGCCAACTGCCCAACTACTACTATATTGCGCTGCATCCTTTGTCTTTGCGGCGTACAGAAGAAGGGCAGGTATTATACCTGCCCCTACATTCCTAATGATGCGCACCGTAACTATCCAATATAATGCCAAAAACGAACGAAAACCACCATAGGGAGGTTTCAGAAATTGCTATTTTCCCGCACAAGCGTCAGCTTTCCTAACCCTGCTGTTAAGCAGAGTGGGCATGGCTGTATTATTTTGAGGCTGAAAATGCCTTGACCTTGAACAAAATTGCTAATTGTTTGGAGCCTCCCTTTATTCAACGCTTG
Organism: Desulfobulbus propionicus; assembly: GCA_020722285.1. Classification (GTDB taxonomy): domain Bacteria; phylum Desulfobacterota; class Dissulfuribacteria; order Dissulfuribacterales; family DYLC01; genus DYLC01. The sequence continues at coordinate 1,453 of DYLC01000095.1, forward strand.
AGGTAGTTTCCTTGCGCAGCGTCATCTTTTCTTCTCCAAAAAAGGTGCTTTTCAGCCAGCTCATACCAAAAGAAAGGAGCGCCACATCATCATCTCTGATTTTTTCCTGAGTCTCGGTATCAACGATGTACACGCTTAAAAAGCGGCTGTTAAATATAAAACGTCTGAAGCTATCGAGATTGTAGCAGACCATGAAAAACATCTGAAGGGTCTTTTCAGGCAGTTCCACAAAAGGACCAAGGGATTTTCTGCGCAGAATCAGCTCCACCCAGCCTGAGTTGATCTCGTCATAGACCTCAATACCCTGTCCTTCGACCCAATCCTGAACCGTCTTTTCCTCGCCAAGGTCATGACCAAGACAGGTTGGTTCTTTTATAAGCGCATAAAAACGTTCATCTTCTGACTCATCCCTGTTGTGAAATATTCCTGACCCGAGCGGGTAATAGCGGCAGTTCAGGGGACGGTCTTCATAGACAATGCAGCCTTCTTTTCTCACAAATGGGCAGGCAAAATTGTCTTCCTCCAGCGGCTTGAGCATGGGAATTGGCAGTTCTGTACCCTCGATTATGGCAGGTATCGTGTAAATTGCCAAAAACTCTTCTGAAGACAGATCAAGCCTGTGTTTCAGTCTGATCACGTCAGCAGGGGTCAGAAAGATGTTGATATTGTGACAGCAGCTTGTAAAGCAGGAGAGGTCACGTTCACAGGAAAAACACATTGGGCTCTGACTGTCGAGCCTGACCGGAATAACTGGATTAGCGTTGTCTTTAGGTGCGTACATTCTTTCCTCTTGGATTTCAGGGAAGTTCCAATAAAACAATTTTTTTGTTTGACAGCAAGGCGCTATAAAACGAAAAAGCGCGGCATACTCCCTCGTACTCCCAATGTTGTTGAATTAAGATTTTGGAAACGGAGTAACCCCCCCCTTAATCCCCCCTTGTCAGGAAATGCCTGTCAGCTCCTCCTGACAAGGGGAGGTTGGGAGGGGTTTATGTTTAATTCAACAACATTGGGCGTACAGGAGGAGGGGCAGGTATTATTATACCTGCCCTTACATTCCTCAGGATTTGCACACCTTGCATTTGACGATTTTTGCTTAGCCATCACATATAACGACTTTTTACAAGACCATCATTCTTGGAATTTCCCTTTATTGTGTTAGTTTTTGATAGTAGCACTATAAACATAAAAAGTTTAAAAACAATATCGGGGTGAAAAAATGCAGACAAAAGGTAAGGTGGCAATCATTACAGGAGCAATCAAGGGAATAGGACTGGAAATAGCAAAAGCCCTTGCCCTGGAAGGGATTTCGTGTGTGTTGACCTACTACGACTGGCAGGAAAACCTTGATGCAATGCACAATGCCATGTCAGCCATCAACTGCCCGTATCATGCTGTTGAGGTTGACCTGACAGGCCAGGATGCGGCAAAATTTGTGGTTGAGGAGGCTGTTTCGCGTTTTGGCAGGCTTGATATCCTTGTCAACAATATTGAGAGGGGAGGATGGCCTGTGGTGCATGGGCCTTACACTGAAAGACAGTGGGAACTTGAGTTTGCCACTACCGTAACAGCCAAGTGGAGGCTTTATCAGGCAGCACTTCCGCATCTGAAGGCATCAGGGGACGCATTGGTTATCAATATCTCATCTGTAGCCAGCATTGTCGGACGTTCAGGGCCTGCAAGCCTTGTATTTCCTGACGGTTACAGCCTTGCAAACAGAGCTGTTTCGAGCCTTACCGAGACCTGGGCAAGGGAGGCATCCCCTGCGGTGCGAGTAAATGAGCTGATGCTTGGATTTATTGATACAAGACACGGACAGGCCACAAGGGGATGGCAGATATTGAACTCCAGGCAGCAGCGGGCGATTTTAGATCACATCCTTTTGAGGAGAACAGGCGCACCTGAAGAGGTGGCAAGGGCAGCGTTGTTCCTGATTAAGGATGCCGGTTATATGACAGGCTCTATATTGAGGCTGGATGGCGGATACGCACTCGGAGGTGAACAGGTCATACCAGTGCCTGATGGTGTTGTGAGACCTGACGAACCCATTTTTGGAGGGAAGTTTTATGTGAAAACTGAATAGTTACTGCAAAACTACGGTGGCGTAACAACCCTTGCCACAGTAAACACCTCCACTTTTTTGACACCAGCCCTGACAAGGACATTGGCGCACTCCATGAGAGTGGCGCCTGTGGTAAAGACATCGTCCACCACAATGGCCGATTCCATGTTTTTGGCGGCAGCGGACGCAGCAAACGCCCCTTTTACATTTGCCCTTCTCTCCTCTCCATCAAGCTCCACCTGAGGCCTCGTGTTCCTGACCCTTTTAAGCAAATCAAGGCGGATTAAAGCCGCTGGCAACAGCTCCTTTGCAAGCAGCATGGACTGATTAAACCCCCGCTGCCTGAGCCTTCCAATGTGCAGAGGAACTGGCACAACCGGCATTGTCCATCTGCTGAGTTCAGGCATTGCCTTTTGCGCAGACTCGACAATCGCCTTAAGGCAGTGGCGGTCTCCCCGGTACTTCAGGCCATGAATCATCTCTCTTATCGGTCCATCAAATGAGAAGACAGAAACTGCGCGGGAAAAAGGCGGGGGAGACACAAGGCATTTGCCACAGACATGAGAAAGGTGTAAAACCGGCCTTCCACAGACAGGACACATGGGGGGCTTGATTGTGACAATCTTTGCCATGCAAGCACTGCAAAGCCGGCCTTCCTGCCATGAATCCAATGGTTCATGACAGGCGGCACAGGCAGGCGGAAAAATCAGCTCACGCCATGCAGTCCACAATGGCCCTGGCAAACTCTGAGCATTTTATCTCGGTGGCGCCCTCAATCTGACGGGCAAGGTCATAAGTCACCTGCTTTTTGGCAATGGCAGCCTCAATACTTCTGTGGATCAAAGAGTTAGCCTCTTTCCAGCCGAGATACTCAAGCATCATGGCGCCGGAAAGGATAAGAGAGCCAGGATTAACCTTGTCAAGGTTGGCATATTTGGGGGCAGTGCCATGAGTGGCCTCAAATACGGCAAAGCCGTCGCCGATATTTGCGCCAGGCGCCATGCCAAGGCCGCCAACCTGCGCTGCCAGGGCGTCTGACATGTAATCGCCATTGAGATTTGGCATGGCAAGCACGCTGTACTCTGTTGGCCTTAAAAGTATCTGCTGAAACATGGCATCCGCGATCCTGTCCTTTATCACGATCTTGCCCTCAGGCTGCTTTCCACCATGAATATCCCACAACTCCTGCTCGGTTATGGTCACGTCAGCAAACTCCTCTTTTGCGAGCTCATACCCCCAGGTTCTGAACGCTCCCTCTGTAAACTTCATGATATTACCCTTGTGGACAAGAGTTACGCTTTTGAGGTTGTTTTCAATGGCATACTGAATCGCCTTTCTCACAAGCCTCTTGGATCCAAAAGGGCTCATGGGTTTTATGCCTATGCCAGAGCCAGTGCGGATATTTTTTCCAAGTTCAGAGTTGATAAATCCAATCACCCTGTCTGCTTCCGGGCTGCCTGCCTTCCATTCAATGCCAGCATAGACATCCTCGGTGTTTTCCCTGAAAATGACCATATCCACATCCTGCGGCCTTTTCACAGGACTCGGCACACCACTGAAGTAACGCACAGGGCGGACACAGGCATAAAGATCAAGCTCCTGCCTGAGCGTGACATTCAGACTCCTGAAGCCCTCGCCAACAGGGGTTGTAAGAGGCCCTTTTATGGCAACCACATACTCCTTGATGGTGTCAAGGGTCTCCTGTGAAAGCCACTGGCCTGTCTGCCTGAATGCCTCCTCGCCTGCCAGCACTTCTTTCCACTCAATCTTCTTTTTTCCGCCATAAGCCTTTTTAACGGCGGCATTCAGCACAATCTGTGTCGCATTCCAGATATCAGGGCCAATGCCATCCCCTCTGAGAAACGGTATCACAGGCGCATCTGGAACATTAATTGCGCCATCAGGTCTTATTTCGATTTTCTTTGACATTTCTTCCCCTCTTTTGTTTTAATTATGAACTGTTTCTAAAAAAAACTGACTAAATGGCAGTTGGGATGCTCCAAAAATTGATGACGTCGTAAAAAGTCTCCATCTGCCCAACTACTGCTATATTGCGCCGCATCCTTCGTCACTGCGGCGTACGCTAACTACGCCTCATTCCTCAGGATTTGCGCGCCTTGCATCTGGAGCTTTTTACTTAGCC
>DYLC01000096.1 GCA_020722285.1 Desulfobulbus propionicus
TGCTGTTTATTTGGAATGCCGAAATCTTGTGGCATGTTTCGATTTTAAAAATTAGAAATTTCGTTTAAGGGCAAGGCGCGAGGAGACGAAAAGCGCAGATGACTTCCTGTATGTGAGCATTTTTCGCCGACGAAAAGCGCAGCCATGCCCTGCGCCTTGCAATAAAAGGCAAGGCTTGAAAAGCTAAAGCTTGCAAGCGACAGGGCAATGTTTGGAACCTCCCTCATGTCATATCGGGAAGAAGATGCGCTGCCCGGGGACTTAGCCCTTGAGCCGTTCATCTATGATTTCAGCAACCTTTTCACCTGAAAGCAGCATGCCTCCAAAGATAGGTCCCATCCTGAATGAACCGAAGGTGGCATTTGCCGCCATGCCAGCTACATACACATTTGGAAAAACCTCTTTGGTGTTGTTTAAGGTTGTGTTTTCTGCGACTTCAGCCCACATGCTTCTTTCGCCCTTTATCTTTCCTGTATCTGTCATAATCGTTGCCCCACTTTTTCTCTGGATTACGTTTATAAGCTCTGTGGCGTGTCCTGTTGAGTCAATGCAGAATCGGGAGCCAATAACAAGAGGATCAACGTGAAGGCCGGCGATGTCCACAGCAGACCAGTTGATGACAAGTCCTGTCACCTTTTTGTCTCTTACCATAACATCTTCCACTGTCACACAGTTGAAAAATCTGCCGCCAGCCTTGCATACTGAGCTTGCAAGTGTAGTGGTACACTCGACTGCATCCGCAGTGTAGTAGCCATCCCCAGCGTTTTTTACAGCTATTCCAAGTTCATTAAGAAGGCGCACACCCTCTTCCTGAACGACGATTTCATTGAACATCATTCCGCCGCCCCACATGCCACCTCCAATGCTGAGCTTTCTTTCAAAAATAGCGACTTTGCGTCCTTTTTGGGCAAGTTTGACCGCCGCCATCATCCCTGATGGCCCGGCGCCAACTATAGCGACATCCAGATTGAGTGAGTCGCAGAGTTTTGCGGTAAAGCGTTCAATAATTGCCCTTGTAATCTTGATTTCATCAAGCGCCATGTATCATTGTCTCCTTAAGCTATAAAATTTGGCGCAAGTTTAACCTACGTTTATGCTTTTGCCAATTGGCTATGCTGTTAATTTGATTTGAACAGAGAGTTTCTGACAAAACTGCTTGCTCTTAGTTTCAGGGGTGTGTAGTCTGTTTTTCTCAGAGGGCAGCTATTTTAATTTATTGATCAGGAGAAAAAAATATGAAGAAAGTTTTTAGTTTGGTTGTCTTTATGGTGATGCTGGCCTTTAGCATAGCTGTCGCAGCAGTTGACCTGAACAAGGCAGATGTTGCAGCGTTGACTTCTCTTCCGGGGATAGGCGAGGCCAAGGCCAAGGCGATTGTGGAGTACAGGGAAAAAAATGGACCATTCAAGTCTGTGCAGGACCTTGATAAGGTCAAGGGTATAGGCCCAAAGATGATGGAAAAGCTCAAGGATCAGGTAACGGTAGGAACTGCGCCTCAGGCTCAGGTTGCGCCTGCTGCCAAGTCAGCAAAATAGTAGCTTTTTATATAAAAAGACAGGCTGTCCTCTATTTTTGTTTTTCGATCAAGGTGGCGTTTCGATGCCTGGAATAGCGCCTTGTCCCGGCATTATGTTGAAAATCCAATAACCTACCTGTCTGCCCAGTAGTTAGGCGCTTCTTTGGTTATGATGACATCATGCACATGGCTTTCCTTGAGGCCTGCCGGAGTTATCCTCACAAACCTGGCATTACGTCTTAATTCCTCAATGGTCCTGTTTCCTGTGTAACCCATCCCAGATTTAATCCCGCCGATAAGCTGAAAAATTGTATTTATCACAGAGCCTCTGTAGGGCACCCTGCCTTCAATGCCTTCAGGCACGAGTTTGCCTGCCTTGACTCCCTCCTGGAAGTATCTGTCCTTGCTGCCATCTTTCATTGCGCTAAGTGAGCCCATGCCCCGATATACCTTATAGCTTCTGCCCTGATATAGTTCGACATCTCCAGGACTTTCGTCAGTTCCGGCAAGGATTCCTCCTGCCATGACACAATGAGCGCCTGCCCCTATGGCCTTGGTTACATCTCCGGAGAACTTGATGCCTCCGTCTGCGATAATGAAGCGGTCAAACCTCTGCGCCACGATTGCGCAATCGTGAATGGCGCTCATCTGTGGCACTCCAACCCCTGCCACAATTCTTGTGGTGCAGATGGAACCAGGGCCTACGCCCACTTTGACTGCATCAGCGCCTGCTTTGAAAAGCGCCTCTGCTCCTTCTGCTGTAGCCACATTTCCTGCAATGAGCTGAACAGAGGAAAACGTGGATTTAATGGCTTCCACAGCCCTGATGACGTTCTGGGAGTGGCCATGCGCAGAATCTATGACGATCACGTCAGCCCCTGCCTTTAAAAGCGCTTCCACATGCTCAAGATTGTATTTTCCTACCCCTACTGCCGCCCCTACCCTAAGTCTGCCCATGCTGTCCTTGCATGAATTTGGATATTTTTTGATTTTTTCTATGTCTTTGATGGTGATAAGCCCTTTGAGATGGCCTGCTTCGTCCACAACCAAGAGTTTTTCGATCCTGTGTCTATGAAGGATCTGCTTGGATTCATCCAGAGTAATGCCGACATGTGCTGTGACAAGCCCTTCTTTTGTCATGACATTTTTTACCGGTTGTTCAAAATTGCTCTCAAATCTGAGGTCTCTGTTTGTGATGATGCCGACGAGCTTTTTGTCTTCCACCACAGGCACGCCAGATATGCGATATTCAGCCATGATCTCCTTGACTTTTGAGATGGACGTATCAGGGGAGACGGTCACAGGGTCGATTATCATGCCGCTTTCGGATTTTTTAACCTTTTCCACCTCTTTGGTCTGTTGAAGGATAGTCATGTTTTTATGTATTATGCCGATGCCGCCTTCACGTGCAAGCGTTTTGGCCATCTGCGACTCGGTGACAGTGTCCATAGCTGCGCTTACTAAAGGGATATTCAGGCGGATCTCATGGGTTAGATTTGTGGAGACATCCACGTCAGAGGGCACAATCTCTGAATGGGAAGGAAGCAGCAACAGATCGTCAAATGTATAGGCCTGCGGTATGGGATGGTTTAACATCTATTTTAAACTCCTTTTGCATGGTGTCTATCAGAAGGCCCATGAGAAGGCCTCCGTCTGTTATTGTGATGTGTGGAACAAAGAGGTTTTTAATAAGATTTTTAAAGATTGCAATGCCTGCAAGGATAATATCCGCTCTTTTTTGAGAAAGTCCCGGCAATTTTTCTCTTGATATGAGCTTAAGCCCTGAAAGCCTGTTCCAGAGCGAGTCGATCTCCTGTTTTGTAAGTTTGAGCCCTCTTATTTTTTCAGGCTGATATTGTTCAAGACCGAGCCAGATTGATGCCATTGTTGTGGCGCTACCGCCAACTCCGATTACCTGTTCTGGTATGATTTCAGTCGGGTCAAGCGTCTTTTTTATTTCAGAGTCAATGGAGTCGGTGAGTCGTTGCTGCTCCTGTTGAGATGGAGGATCATCTTCTTTGAGAAATCTTTCGGTAAGCGTCACGCATCCTATGGGGATGCTTTTTGAGCAATGAAGCTTGCCGTCCAGGAGAATGGTCAGTTCTGTGCTGCCTCCGCCAGCATCGGCCACCAGCGCTTTCTGGCCTATCGGGATTGTACTTGTTACGCCAAGAACAGCAAGTTTTGCCTCTTCCTCTTCGGAAATCACCATGACTTCAAATCCAGTTTTGGATGCAAGAGACAGGAAAAGATCAGCATTTGCAGAACATCTCAGGGCATGGGTTGCCACAGCCCTTGTGAAAGGGCAGTTATGGGACGATAAGATATCATGAAAACCATTGAGGGCATCAATAGCGCGTTTCATCGAGGCATCTGAAATTACGCCAGTTGAGGAGAGTCCCTGCCCAAGCCTGACGTGGCTGATTTCAGAACAGATCACGCGTGGAATGCTTTCATCCAGATTTACGATAGCGAGCCTGAACGTCTGGGTGCCTATGTCACAGATGGCAATATTTTGTTGCAATGGTTTCATTTGTGCAATAATAACAGGTTATGAGTGGAAGACAAATGCAAAAAAAAACTATCCTGATAGTGGAAGACAACCCCAAGCTGGCCTCGCTTTTTGATCAGGCGCTGGCAAGCGATTTTCAGATTGCGATTGCAGGCAGCCTCAGGGAGGCCAGGGCATGCGGTATTACGCCTGATGGTATGCTTTTGGATGTTCAGCTTCCGGACGGCGAAGGGATTGAGTTGATAGAGGAGTTCAGGCGAAAAAAACCTGCTTGCGCCATTATTGTGGCCACGGCCCATGGCACAATCCCAAAGGCAGTTGAGGCAGTGAGGCTTGGAGCCCTGGATTTTTTGGAAAAGCCAGTGGATCTTGACGCCCTGCTTGAGAGATTTAAAAGCTATTTGCAGTCAGCCTGGGATGGCGAGGTAATAGCAATTTCAGAAACAATGAAGGCAGTCATGGGGCAGGCAACCAAGGTGGCGGCGTTTCCCTTCTGTGTCCTGCTGACAGGCGAAACAGGCGCTGGCAAGGAGGTCATTGCCCACTTTATTCACTCTCAAAGTGGGCGTAAGGATTTCGTGGCGTTTAATTGTGCGAATCTGACTTCGGAACTGGCTGATTCCATGTTGTTTGGTCACTTAAAGGGCAGTTTTACAGGCGCTGTAGAGACAAGGGACGGGCTTGTCAGGGCTGCTGACAACGGCACTCTTTTTCTTGATGAGGTTGGGGAGTTACCCCTGGGATTACAGCCTAAACTGCTTCGTTTTCTTGATACGGGTAATTACCTGCCAATCGGTGCGACTCAGGAACAGGTGAGCAGGGCAAGGGTTGTTGTGGCGACAAACAGGGATTTGAAGGCCGAGATCAGGGCTGGAAGGTTCAGGGAAGATCTGTACTTTCGGATTTCCACTGTTCCTATCCACATTCCTGCTCTCAGGGATAGAAAAGAAGACATCCTTCCTCTTGTTAAAAAGCATCTGAAGGAACTTACACCTGTGCTTGGCTATACTTCAAGGCTTTCAAAAGAGACTGCCGAGCTTTTTTTACACTATGATTTTCCAGGAAATGTCAGGGAGTTGTTTCACCTGCTTGACAGAGCGGCAGTGCTTGGACAGCAGGAGATATCCGTAGATGTAATCGAGCCATTTCTGGACATCCAAAGAGATGTCTCAACATCTGAAGATGCAGAGGAAGACAGTCTGTGCAGCGCAAGCCTTCTTGAAAAAAGTCAGAAACAGGCCTCTGAGATGGAAAAAGAGTTGATAACAGCCACCCTTCAGGATGTCGGCGGCAATAAGGCTGCGGCCGCTAGAAGGCTTAAGATAAGCTACAAGACCCTGCTTAATAAACTCAAGCGGTTTGGGATGATGTAGTAAAGTGGTTTGCAAGAGTCTTTGACAATTTTGAAAATGTTGTTTTTTTGTTTGGTCTTCCAAGTAACTTAACTTAACTTGTTGAAATTGCGTATTTTTGATTTTCACCGGCAATTGTGCAAAAATAGTCAAAAGTTACTTTATGATAAATCCCCGCCATGGGTGGGGTGAGTTGCTAACAGAAGATTGGCCAGATATCGTATTTCGCAAAACCA
>DYLC01000008.1 GCA_020722285.1 Desulfobulbus propionicus
CGCACCTGAATGGGGTTCAGGGGGTCGGAGGTTCAAATCCTCTCGTCCCGACCATACAACTTACTCATAACAGTAGTGATCCCATTAATTTCACCTCAAAATAAACAATAATGAATAAAATTTTTTTAAAACAATGCTATGGGGAAAAAACCAGTCCAAGTCCTATCTGGATCATGAGACAGGCAGGCAGATATCTGCCTGAATATCAGGCTGTCAGGCAAAAAACAGACTTCCTGACCCTGTGCAAGACACCGGAACTCGCAACTGAAGTAACCCTGCAACCGGTTGACATACTTGGCGTTGATGCAGCCATCCTTTTTTCCGACATACTCATACCCATCGAACCCATGGGCATGGAACTTGTCTTTTCCGAGGGAAAGGGGCCGCTCTTATCACCTCCGATCCGCAGCGAAGCTGATCTGAAACGGCTCAGGCCTATTGAACCTGAGCATGACGTTCCATTTGTGCTTGAAACAATCAGGCTTCTCAGGGAGGCATTAAAAGAGAAGGTGCCGCTTATAGGGTTTGCCGGGGCGCCCTTTACCCTTATCACCTACATGGTGGAAGGCGGGAGTTCAAAAAACTTCCTGCATACCAAGAAGATGATGTTTGAAGCTCCAGCCCTGTTTCACAACCTCATGTCCATTGTCACTGAGACGACCATTCGCTATCTCAAGGCGCAGGCAGAGGCCGGGGCACAGGCGATTCAGCTTTTTGACACATGGGCAGGCGCCCTTTCCAGAAAAGACTATGAGGAATTCGTGTTTCCGTATTCCAACAGAGTATTGACCGCCCTTGCGCAATACAATATCCCCCGCATACATTTTGCTCTTAATGGCTCCCATCTTCTGCCTGTCACAAAAAAATCCGCATGCGAGGTAATCGGGCTTGACTGGCGTATGGACATACCGTTCTGTGTTGATATCCTTGGCGATTCAAAGGCAATTCAGGGAAACATGGATCCATGTGCGCTCTTCATGCCTAAATCGCAACTCAAGGATCATGTCAAGTCTATCCTTGAACAGGGGGCAAAAGCCAAAGGTCACATATTTAACCTTGGCCACGGAGTGATGCCTGAGATAGACCAGGAAAAGGTCAAACTGCTTGTGGAACTGGTGCATGAACTGTCATGACATCTTGAAAGTCATGCAAATCAGAGACTGATACATCTCATGAATACTGCAATTGTGCTTCTGAACATGGGTGGGCCAGACAGCCTCAATGCAGTACGTCCATTTCTTTACAATCTTTTTTCAGACAGAGACATCATCCCGATTGGCCCCTCTTTTTTACAGCCGCTGATAGCCTGGGCAATAGCCAGGAAGCGCGCACATCACAGTCAAAAAAATTACAGACTGATCGGTGGTAAAACCCCCCTGACCGAGATCACAATCAATCAGGCAAAAGCCATTGCAAAGACACTGCACAACAGACACAATCTTCAGATTAAATGCGAAGTGGGCATGAGATACTGGCATCCACGCACACCTGACACACTGAAGCAGATGAAGGCACAAGGTGTCAGCAGGGTTCTCGGACTTTGCCTTTATCCACATTACAGCAGGGCTACCTCGGGGTCATCAATCAAGGATTTTATGAGAGCCTGCAAAGAGCTTCATCTTGATGGCATTGCCGTTGAACATTTTTACAATCACCCAGGCTACGTTACATCCCTTGCAGAGACAGTGCAGGAGACCATTGAAAAGGCTCGCACATTACATCCTCAAAAAAATATAACCCTGATTTACAGCGCCCACAGCCTGCCTAAGTCCATGATTGACGAAGGAGACCCGTACCTTGAGCATTTACAGCAAACCATCAAATGCGTGGAGGAGCAGACAGGTGTAAAAGGCATTCTGACATTTCAGAGCAGGAGCGGCCCTGTCCAGTGGCTTGAGCCCGCCACAGACACCACTATCGAAAGGCTTGGCTCTGAAAAAAAGACTGATGCCTTAGTGATTGTGCCTATTAGTTTTGTCTCAGATCACATCGAAACCCTCTATGAAATAGACATGCTGTTTCGTGGCATGATTGAAAGCAAAGATATGGCCTTTTTCCGGACGCAGGCATTGAACACACGGCCTGCATTCATCAATGCGCTTTCGCAAATATGCATAGACAGGCTTAAGGAGGCAGGATGGCTCGGGTAGTTATTGTAGGTGGAGGCATTTCCGGTCTTTCAATGGCATGGCACATCAAAAGGCTGAAGCCAGAGTGGGACTGTCTGATATTGGAAGCAGGCAAAAGGTCAGGGGGCAAGGCATGGACAGCTCAGGAAGATGGATTTCTCATTGAAAAAGGGGTAAATGGCTTTCTGGACAACAAACCAGCCACCCTTGAGCTAATCCGACAGCTTGGGCTCACCACGCTTAAAAGCAGGGACGCAGCCAGAAAACGCTTTGTACTCAAACATGCACAGCTTGTAAAGCTGCCGGAAACACCACAGGAGTTTCTCACAAGCCCTATCCTTTCTTTGCCTGCCAAGCTCAGGGTAATGTGTGAGCCGTTCATTCCACCCAAAAAAGATACTACAGATGAGACACTTGCAGACTTTGCAATCAGACGTCTGGGAAAAGGCGCTTTTGAATGGCTTATTGACCCGATGGCAACCGGTATTTTTGCAGGCGATCCCCATAAGCTCTCACTCAAAACCTGTTTTCCGCGCATAAATGAGCTTGAAACAACCTATGGAAGCCTTATTAAGGCTATGCTGGCCCTGAAAAAAAAGGCAAAAAAACAGGGCGAGGAAGGTCCAAAAGGCGCAGGTCCAGGGGGAACTCTTACCTCTTTTCGAGGTGGGATAGAAGAAATGGTGGAGGCATTAAGGCTTGGACTTGGCGATAGCCTCAGGCTTGAGGCTGAAGTCAAGACGGCAATAAAAAAAGAAGATGGATGGGAGGTTGTCCTCAGCGATAGCTCTGTCATTGAAGCTACCCATCTTGTCATGGCTGCCCCTGCAAAGGATGTCTCCAAGATTTTCCTGAAAGCCATTCCTGAACTCGCCTCGCTGACAGCCTCAATTGACTATCCCCCAGTGGCTGTTGTAGCCCTTGGCATGAAAAAAGAGCAAATATCCCATAACCTTAACGGATTTGGCTTTTTGATTCCTGGCAGGGAACGCCGCAAAATCCTCGGATGCCTGTGGGACTCGGCGGTTTTTGAAAATAGGGCGCCGGACGGCTACGCCCTGATCAGAATCCTTGTTGGCGGCGCCAGAAACAGGCAGATGCTGTCATTAGATGACCCTGCCCTTCTCAACATAGCGCTCAAAGACCTCAATGACATAATCGGCATTAAAACCGATCCTGATTTTATCAGCATCCACAGATGGGATCAGGCAATACCTCAATACGTCATAGGCCATGAGACAAAGCTTAAAAAGATCAACAAGCTGTTAAAACAAGAAAAAAGACTTTACATGAGGGCGAACTGGCTTGGAGGCGTGAGCCTCAATGACTGCGTAGCCAACTCCGAAAATCTGGCAAAACAACTCGCATCTAAATAACAGTTATCTGAAAACAAGATCACAATTGAACTTTCCCAAAGGACTCTTCTGTATCTTGACCTCAACTTTATAGCCTGCTAAAGTTGTCCTTCTTTTTTATTTTATTCTGTATAGGTTAAAGATAATAATGAAACAACGAGTATTAAGCGGGATGAGGCCATCAGGCAAGCTGCATCTTGGGCATCTGCATGGTGTGCTTGACAACTGGAAAAAACTTCAAGAGGCATACGACAGCTTTTTTTTCGTGGCTGACTGGCATGCCCTCACAACAAATTACGAAACCCCTTACACAATCCCTCAGAATATCTCTGAAATGGTGCTGGACTGGCTGGCAGTGGGCATTGACCCAGAAAAAGCCACTATTTTTGTGCAATCTGACCTGAAAACCCACGCAGAGCTTCATCTGCTCCTTTCAATGATAACACCTGTCTCATGGCTTGAGCGAAACCCGACCTATAAGGAACAACAGGAGCAACTTAAGGAAAAAGACCTGGCTACTTACGGTTTTCTGGGCTATCCGGTGCTTCAGGCCGCAGACATTATCATGTACAAGGCAAACAAGGTGCCTGTTGGAGTGGACCAGCTTCCTCATGTAGAGCTGACCCGCGAGATAACTCGCCGCTTTAATTATCTTTATGGTGAGGTATTTCCTGTTCCCGACGCCCTTTTAACGGAAGTCCCGAAACTGCCTGGCCTTGATGGCAGGAAGATGAGCAAAAGCTACGGCAACTCCATCTTTCTTTCAGATTCGCCTGATGCGATCAGGGCAAAGCTTAAGACAATGGTCACGGACACTGAGCGTCCAATGAAAAATGATCCAGGGGATCCGGAAAAGCGCTGTGTTGCGTTTAATCTGCACAAATTATATCTGCCAAAGTCAAGGTGTGAAGAGATAGTGACTGACTGCAAGGCTGCCAAGCTTGGCTGTGTTGCGTGCAAAAAGGAGCTTGCGGAGGCAATCGTATCCTTTTTAGCCCCTGTGCATGAGAGACGTAAGGCATTTGCTAAAAAGGCTAGTTTAGTCATAAATGTTTTACAGGAAGGCGCCAGGCGCGCAATGACAGTTTCAGAAAAGACCATGTCAGATGTGAGGGAAGCCCTTTGGAGCCAGCATGTCAGATAAAACTTGAGGTCTTTGAAGGGCCTCTTGATCTTCTTTTGCATCTTATCCAGAAAAACAAGCTGGATATCAAGGATATTCCCATTGCACTTATAACCAATCAATATCTCCGATATCTTGAACTGATGCAGGCGTTGGATGTTACTGTGGCAGTGGAGTATCTGATTATGGCAGCGACCCTCCTGCACATCAAGTCCAGAATGCTGCTGCCGGCGCCTGTTTCACCGGTTTCTGAGGAAGATGACCCACGCGACCTTGTAATCAGACCGCTTCAGGAGCTTTTGACCCTGAGGGAAGCAGCCGAGAGGCTTATGACGCGCTCCATTGTTGGCAGGGATGTTTTTTTGAGGCCGCCTACGCTGGCGGATGATCCATTGAATGAAAGTAAAGACGCATCGCGATGCGCCTCTACTTCACATACAGGCTGGATGCCTGAGGCAAGCCTTGCTGATCTGCTTACAGCCTTTATCTCCGTGCTTAAAAAAGGCAACCTTCCGAGACAACTTGAAATCGAACGGGCAAAGCAGACTGTCGAGCAACAGATGCAGCTCATACTTGAAGCCCTTGCTCACACAGGCAGGCTGTCTTTCTTTGAGTTTTTTCCTTCAGATGACCGCCATCGCATCATTGTTACCTTTCTTGCCATGCTTGAGCTGGCAAAAATAGCAAAGATATTACTTTTACAGAAAGAAGATGGTGGGGATATTGCAGTACTGCTAAAAAACAGTTCTGCGTAAAGGCATAGGGGCGACCAGCCGGTCGCCCCTACTGAAACAGGACAGTAACTATCCAGTATAATGCCGAAAACGAACGAAAACCACTGTACTGTAACTATTCAGCAGTGCCCCAGATGCAAGGAAGAGGCCTGCAAAGTGTGCTGCCTGCATATTAGCAGGCCGATGACACAGCAGATGGGGTGCTGCTGGATAGTTACACAGGACAACCGGTCATCATGCCATCTTCCCCAGCATATTCCTCTGCATTCCTGATAGCAGGCACACACAGCGGATGCGGAAAAACCACGGTATCTTTGGGCCTCATGGCAGCTTTGCAAGCCAATGGACATAAAGTGCAGCCGTTTAAGTGCGGCCCTGACTTTATTGATCCGACTTTGCATGAAAAAATCACAGGCAGAATCAGCCGTAACCTTGATATACGCATGTGTGGCGCAGAGTTTGTCCGGCATACCTTTAATACCCACGCTGCATCTGCTGACATAGCAATTGTTGAAGGCGTAATGGGTATGTTTGACGGGGCAGGCGCATCATCTGCATCATTGGCAAAACTTCTTGGGCTTCCTGTAGCGCTTGTGCTGGACATCTCCTCCTGCGCTGAAAGCGCCGCCGCGATACTCAAAGGCTTTGAAGGTCTTGACCCTGCCTGCAACCTGAAGGCTGTTATTCTGAACAGGGTCGGAAGCCAAAGGCATCTTGAGCTTGCAAAGAAGGCAATAGAAACCCATTGCAAGGCAGAGGTGATAGGCGCATTATCCAGAGACTTCACGCTCAAGCTTAAAAACAGACATCTTGGCCTTCAGATGGGGCATGAAACCAATCTTGAGCGCGATGATATTGACAGGCTTGCAGGTAACGTGTCTTCAGGAATTGATCTGGCAAGACTTCTTGAAATCACAAGGCTGAAAAGCATCCAACGCGATGATTATACTGAAAACAACCCTCAGGCGTGGGAAATACCTGCCAATAAACGGATAAAGATCGCTGTTGCAAGGGATGAGGCTTTTTGCTTTCAGTATCAGGATAATATAGACATTCTTTGCAGGGCTGGGGCAGAGATAGTATTTTTCAGCCCGCTTTTTGACAAGGCGCTCCCTGAAAACATCAAAGGTGTCTGGCTGGGAGGGGGCTATCCTGAGCTTTATGCCCAAAAACTTTCAGGGAACACCACAATGCGAGAAGCTGTGAAAACATGGGCTGAGGCAGGGGGGGTAATCTATGCAGAGTGTGGTGGGCTGATGTACCTTTGCACAGGGATCGAAACAAACGGTAGTTTTTTCCCGATGGCGGGGGTCTTTCCGGCAAAGGCGATAATGCAAAAGAAGCTTGTAAGCCTTGGCTACAGGGATACAAGGCTTACCATGGACAGTATCCTTGGCCCAAAAGGTGCCCTGCTTCATGGCCATGAGTTTCACTATTCAACGGTGGATGAAATGCCGTCAGACATTGCCAGGATTTACGACAAAAGGCAGGGATATGCCTATAAAAATGTACTCGCAAGCTACATTCACCTGCACTTCGGGCAGACGCCTGAGGCTGCGGAGGCGTTTGTAAGACAGTGTGAATTTTCCTTCTAAAACCCCTGATTTTGGAACTCTAAGGCAAAACCAATGCAAAACACAGCAACCATACCAATCCAGAACATAAGACCAGATGAGATCGAGGCTGAAAGCTTCAGGATTATTGAGCGAGAGCTTGGACAGCATGACTTCAAACCAGACTCATTCGCCATTGTAAGGCGGGTTATTCACGCCACAGGCGACTTTTCTTTTGCCAACAGCCTTATGTTACATCCTCAGGCTATTTCATCAGGCATTGACGCCATAATGAGAGGTAAGGATATACTCGTTGATGTCAACATGGCAGCCGCTGGGATAAACAAAAAACACCTTGAAAAATGGGGCGGAAGGGTGATTTGCGGGGTATCAGACCCGGAGACAGCGATGCTTGCAGCACAAAAAGGCATGACCCGGTCTGAAGCTGCCATTGAAAGGCTTCTGGCTGAAAATATCGGGATAGTGGCCATCGGCAATGCCCCTACAGCGCTTTTAAAACTCATGGAGTTGATGGAAGGATTCAGCGTGAACCAGACAGCAGGATCCATCCCTTCCCTTGTGATCGGTGTGCCTGTCGGATTTGTAAATGCAGCCGAGTCCAAGGATATCCTTGTCACCAGGGCATATCCGTTCATCACCTGT
Source organism: Desulfobulbus propionicus (assembly GCA_020722285.1). GTDB lineage: Bacteria > Desulfobacterota > Dissulfuribacteria > Dissulfuribacterales > DYLC01 > DYLC01. Next base: position 7,558 of record DYLC01000008.1, read on the forward strand.
CTTGGCAGAAAAGGTGGCACTCCAGTGGCTGTAGCCATCATAAACGCCCTGCTCAAACTCGCTGAAACAGCAGAAACATCATGCTGAACAAACGTCTGCGAAGCGGATTTACAACCGGCGCATGCGCAGCAGCCGCATCCAAGGCAGCAGCGCTTTTTGTCCTGACAGGTGAAACGCCTTTACAGGTAGAAATCCCCTTTCCCGATAAATCAAGGCATGTTTTTATGGTGCATCGCAGTTGGCAAGACAGGGATGCCGCCTCTGCCTCAGTGATAAAAGACGCCGGCGATGACCCTGATGTTACAAACGGCGCCGAGATATGCTCCTCAGTACGTTATTTAACCTGTCATGCAGCGCCCCAGGATTGCATCACGGTCGTTTATCCCTGGCTTTTTCTTGGAGCTGGCAAAGGCGTAGGGGTGGTCACAAGGCCTGGACTTGCTGTGGCCCCTGGTGAGCCAGCCATAAACCCCACTCCGAGAAGGATGATAGCAGCAGCGATTCATGAAGCGATGTCAGAGGCAGGCGTTAATGTCGGCGAAAAATTCATGGAGATCAGGATTGGTGTGCCAAACGGAGAGGCCCTGGCTGAGAAAACCCTGAACAGGAGGCTTGGCATACTGGGCGGGCTTTCCATCCTTGGAACCACGGGTATCGTAAAACCTGTCTCAGCAGATGCCTGGATGGCAACGATTGAGGCCTCTTTGGATGTCGCTAAGGCGTCTGGACTTGAGGAAATCATCATATCCACCGGCAGGACGTCTGAAAAGGCTGTGCAACGCCTTTTATCCTTTCCTGAACAGGCATGTGTCATGATGGGGGATTATCTGCATTTTACCCTTACCAGCGCTGCCAGACGTAGATTTTTGCAAATACACCTGGCTGGCATGTGGGCCAAGATCGTAAAGGCCGCCCTGAAGACCCCGCAGACTCACGTTCGGCATGGGACGCTTGAGGTCAGGCAGGCAACTGCACTGATTGCCGCCTTTGCCACAGACGCCAGTCTGCTTCAGCGCATTGCCCAGTCGAACACAGCCAGGGAAATAATGACCCACCTTGAACAGGCTGACAGGCAGGATATCATCAGGCATGTATGCCTCACGGCGAAAATGTATGCTGAAGAGGTATCAGGACTGCCAGTTCAGGTATATCTTGTAAATGTGCATGGGGAGATCGCAGAACGTGTTTAAAATCTTCCTAATTGGAGTAACAGGAGACAGGCTGTCCGGGCAGCAGGCAGATGCGCTTTGCAAATGCAAGGCTGTTTTCGCCCACAGCCGTTATTTGAACCTGGCAAGACAATATACTGTAGCGGAGACTATCTTCAGCCCCATTTCACCCATTGAAACCGCTCTTGAAAACATGGCAAAAGCCGTTGAATGCGGTGACATTGCTGTGCTTGCAAGTGGCGATCCTCTCTTTTCTGGTATAGGTAAAAGGCTTTGTGAACTTTTTACCGGCGATGCAGTTGAGATTCTGCCTGGACTTTCCTCTATCCAGCTTTTAAGCTCCATTGCAAAGACAAACTGGGACGATGCCCGTTTTTTAAGCCTTCATGCCAGAAACCAGTGGTATCCAGGCATGATTCTCAGGCATAAAAAGATATTTGTGCTTACGGATAAAAGCAATACCCCTGCCGTGATTGCCGAAAAACTCCTCGATTACCTGCAATTGATAGAAGCAGAAGATTTTTCAGGCAATATCCGGGTATGGATCGGCGAAAAACTCGGCACGCCTACAGCCAGAGTAACAACAACTTCACTCCATGAACTCTGCCACATGTCTTTCAGTGATCCGAATCTGGCGCTTTTTTGCAACTCTTTTGACAAACAGCCGAAAATGCCTCTTTTTGGACTAAAAGAGGTGGAAATAGACCATTTAAGAGGCATGATTACAAAGGATGAGATCAGGGCAGTGGCTATCCACAACCTCAGAATGGAGCCTGGCTGCGTACTTTGGGATATCGGGGCAGGAAGCGGCTCAATTGGCATTGAGGCATCAAGGATAACCCCGAATGCAATGGTTTATGCGATTGAAAAAGAACCTGCGCAGCAGCAGAAGCTTCTGGCCAATATCCGTCAGTTCAAGGCATTTAACATCATTCCTGTGCCGGCTCCAGCCCCAGAAGGGCTTTCTGGTCTTCCTGACCCTGACAGAGTTTTTATTGGCGGCAGCGGAGGCAGGCTTTCAGAGATAATTGATACGGTCGCTCTCAGGCTTACTCATGGCATTGTAGTCATAAACTGCGTGACTGACAGGTGCAGGCAGGCAGCGCCTGAACTGCTTTTGTCCAAAGGCTTTCGCGTCAGTGCGGTTGAGGTGCGGATTAAACGTTCTGATAAGTTTTATGACAATGAAATCACTAAAAATTTTAAGGAGCTGAACCCAGTGACTGTAGTAGCCGGGTCCAGATAAACAAACAAAATGATCAGAGAAAAAGGCAGATTTTATGTGGTTGGAGTCGGCCCTGGCGATCCTGAGCTGATGACGCTCAAGGCTGTCAGGATTCTTAAGGCATGTGATACATGGTTGAGCCCAAGCGCTCGCGCAAACGGGGAAAGCGCCGCTCTTTCCATTGCAGCCAGAGTGGTGCCAACCACTGGAAAGGAGATACTTTCCCAGCATTTTCCCATGAAAAAGGTGCTATCCTGCGGGAAGACACGACCTGAATCAGCGCCGGAGGTTGAAAAGGCATGGCAGGATGCAGCAGCCACTATAATTGAAAGGCTCAAAGATGGCAGGGACGTAGCATTTCCCACCCTTGGAGACCCTGCGTTTTACAGCACAGGGTTTTATGTCTGCGATGCGATACTTGGGCTTGCGCCTGATGTTGAATTTACAGTTATTCCTGGCGTTTCCTCTTTAGGAGCCTCTTCTGCAAGGCTGAATATGCCTTTGTGCATTGGAGATGAACGCGTGACTGTAGTGCCTGCCACTTACGAAAACAGCGATCTCAGGGAGATTATTGAATCCTCAGACACAGTGGTGCTTATGAAGGTACACAGGGTCATGGCCAGGATAGTAAGGCTTTTGGAGGAGATGGGGCTTTCTGAACATGCGCACTTGGTTGAGTTGTGCGGACAGGAAGGAGAACAGATCACTCGCGGCCTGTCATCTGATGAAGAGCTTACACCACACTATTTTTCCACCATTATCATAAGACGAAGGTAAGTGTATCCTCATGAATATTTACAGATGGGTAGCGTCCTAGCTTTTCTTCAGCGAAGAGATGGCTAACAATCGCTTCGAGAGGGACGCTCCGCCGAAAAGTCGGCTCCGCGCCCCTCAAGCTAAACGTTTGGCATATCAACAAAAAGGAGAAGTTGCAATGAAAAGCGACAGCTGCTGAATAGTTACCAATCCACAAGGCTTTTGCCTGTCATGGAAGCAGGCTGAACAAGCCCCATAACATGAAGTATAGTCGGAGCTATATCAGCTAATATGCCATTTTTCAGATCTTTTTCCATGCCATTATCATCTATAAAAAAAAGAGGCACCGGCGAGGTAGTGTGCGCTGTGGCAGGTGTGCCCTCAGGCGTTAGCATGACCTCGCAGTTTCCATGGTCTGCGGTGATAAGCGTCACCCCGCCTTTTGCGCGCCATGCCTCGACTACCTTTCCCACACAGATATCCACTGCCTCGCAGGCCATTATTGCAGCCTCCATAACACCCGTATGACCTACCATGTCGCCATTTGCAAAATTGACCACGATCATTCCATACCCACCTGTTTCAATACGACTTACAAGTTCCTCAGCTATAGCAAAGGCGCTCATCTGAGGCTTGAGGTCGTAAGTCGCCACCTCCCTCGGGGATGGGATTAGACATCTGTCCTCACCCTCAAACGGCTTTTCCTCGCCCCCGTTGAAAAAATAGGTTACATGGGCATATTTTTCGGTTTCGGCAATACGAAGTTGCTTTATTCCTGCGGCGCTGACCACCTCGCCCAATATCTGTTCAAGGCTCTGAGGAGGAAAGGCCACAGGCAAAGTAAAGGTCTCGTCATAGCGTGTAAGGGTCGTAAAGGCAGAAAGCCTTGGCCTGTCGCTCACATCAAAAAAACTAAACCCATCTTCTGTAAATGCCCGCACAAGCTCCCTCGCCCTGTCTGCCCTGAAGTTAAAGAATACGACGCCATCGCCATCTTTGATGCGTGAAGTGCCTTTGTCGTAATGCGTTGTGACGACAACCGGCTTTACAAACTCGTCTGTCTCTCCTTTTTTATAGGACAACCTTATGGCTGCCACAGGGTCAGTATGCTCGACTGCATCTGCCCTTACAAGGGCTCTATAGGCCTGCTCCACCCTGTCCCACCTCTTGTCCCTGTCCATTGCATAAAATCTTCCACACACTGAAACAACGCTAAAACCGTCAATTAACCTGCATTCTTCAATAAGTTTTTCAATATATCCAGCGCCACTTGCAGGCAGCGTGTCACGTCCATCCAAAAAGGCATGCACAAAAATCCTCGGCACCTGATGTTGATGGGCCATGCGGATCAAGGCATAAAGGTGCTCCATTGAGCTGTGTACCCCGCCGTCTGAAACAAGCCCCATAAGATGCAGTGTGCCGGAGCCAGCCTTGATCCTTTCAAATGTCTCAAGAAGCGTCTGATTTCTGAAAAACTCACCGTCCCTGATGGCCTTGTTAATGCGCGTCAACTCCTGATAAACGATTCTGCCAGCCCCTAAATTGAGATGCCCGACCTCGCTGTTGCCCATCTGGCCTTCTGGGAGTCCCACATCCTCGCCAGAGGCAGACAAAAGGGCGAAAGGATATTTTGTCATGTATCTGTCGAGATTGGGGGTGCTGGCAAGCAGGAATGCGTTTCCTGTTGCCTCTTCACGCCATCCGCAGCCATCCATTATTATCAGCATCACAGGTCGTATGTTTTTATTATTCATGATTTTTCCTTTTAACCGCTAAAAATTGATAACGTACAAAAAAGTTGCCAGCGAAAAATGCTCACATACATGGAGTATGCTGTGCTTTTGCCCTGCGCCTTGCAATAAAAGGCAAGGCTTGGAAAGCTAAAGCTTGGCGCATCCTTGCGCATTGCCCTTGAACGAAAGTAACTATCCAGTATAATGCCGAAAACGAACGAAAACCACTGTACTGTAACTATTCAGCAGTGCCCCGGATGCAAGGAAGAGGCCTGCGAAGTGTGCTGCCTGCATATTAGCAGGCCGATGACACAGCAGATGGGGGACTGCTGCATAGTTACCAGAAATTAACAAGTTGCAAAAGATACTCATAACCGGAGCAACCGGTTTCATAGGCACACATCTTACTACCTTTCTGGTTGAAAAGGGATATAAAATCCGGACATGCTCAAGGCACCCCGGTAATACATTCATCAGGCCAGCAGGCAACCCCAAAATACAGCATGTAACGTGGAACATGGAAAAAGAAGAGATCCCTGAAACACTGCTTGAAGACATTGACTGTATCGTAAATCTTGCATCATGTCTGAATGATCATGAAGCAGCAATCGAGGCTGTAAATGTCGCCGCAGCAGTGAAACTCTTTGCCAAGGCACAGACAAAAGGCGTGAGGCACTTTATTCAAATGAGCAGCGCCAAGGTTCACGGCGAGGCATCCTACAACACCGCTTTTACGGAAGACTCCCCTTGCAAGCCTGCAACGCCCTATGCTGCCAGCAAATTCAAGGCGGAAATGTGCATGAAAAATCTGGCGAATGCAGACAGCAACCAGACCTGTCTGACAATAATCAGACCGCCTCTTGTCTATGGGCCAGGGGCAAAAGGCAATATTGAGAAATTAGTCAAGTGGCTCGCAAAAGGCCTGCCCATGCCTTTTGCATCTGTAAAAAACAAAAGAAGTTTTATTTACATAGAAAATCTGTGCGACGCCCTGATAACATGCATAAAAAAACCTGAACTCTCTTCACGCACATTTCTTGTCAGCGACTGCCATGACATCTCAACATGTGAGTTGATTCAATTCATCTCCATTGGCACAGGCAACAGACCAATACTAATGCCATTTCCTGAACAACTTCTTAAAAACGCGCTGAGTCTTATCCTGGGCAAAGGCATTGCAGACAGGCTGTCAGGCTCATTCCAGGTGGACAGCAGCCTGTTTTGCAGACTCCTTGACTGGAAACCACCTTATGACCTCCCAAAAAGCCTTGCTAAGACAGGAAGATGGCAGATGGAAAGGGGATTAAAAAATGACAGATAGCCATAGGGCAAAACAGCAGGTTCTGGAACTTCCCCTACAAACTTACAGATTTGTCAATGGCTTCAAGCGTTGAATAACTCTCTTTAATGTCATGACGCTCCTTTAAAATCCGATACGCCTGCTTGACATCAACATGTTCTTCCTGCAACAAATCATTGATTTCTTCCCTGTAAATCTCAAGACTATCTGTCACAGGTTGGGGATAAATAGCCTCAATCTTTGCCTCTTTAAGCCTTGCAATAACCTCCTGCTCGTCACCAAAAGGCTCATATTGCCTAAATCCTGCCCTCTTAAACCACTTTACATAGGCATCAACTGTCTTGCGAGCAATACCAATAGCGCTGATTATCTTGCTTTTCTTTCTGCCCTGCTGCCAACGGTAAAACACCTCTAAAACTTCGTTCATTCTTATAGTCCTCCTTGCCATAGTTATGCCTCACTTCGTGATTTTTTTTATCATCAGAATGTGAATGCATTATTTTGTTTTGGTCAAATTGTTTTCTATGACAACAAGGTCAAGGACAAAAAATGGGTAATTACCTTGCAAACGGTGATGGGTAATTACCTTGAAAATATCACGTCAAAAATGAGTAATTACCATGAAAAGCGACACATCCAGCCCCGAAGATATTCGGTCAGTTTTTTTGTAACGGTATTCCATAACTATCCAGTATAATGCCGAAAACGAACGAAAACCACCGTACTGTAACTATTCAGCAGCGCCCCAGATGCAAGGAAGAGGCCTGCGAAGTATGCTGCCTGCACATAAGCAAGCCAATGACGCAGCAGATGGAGCGCTGCTGGATAGTTACCATTCAACAACATTGGCGATACGATTACCCAACTAAAAAAGCAGCACACTGAGCTCAAAATGCCAGATAGACTTACAGCACCCCACCTGATCAGCGTCATTATCCCGACCCTTAATGAAGAAGATTTCATAGAACGCAGCATCAAAAGCGCATTCAGATCGCCGGAGCCTGTGGAGGTGATTGTGGTGGATGGCGGAAGCATTGACAGAACCACAGAAAAAGCGGCACGTCTTGGGGCGCTGGTATTTGCCTGCAAGGCTTCCCGTGCAAGACAGATGAATCATGGCGCTTTCAAAGCCAAGGGCGACATCTTGCTCTTTCTTCATGCAGACACCATTCTTCCCGAAGGTTTTGAACAGGCAGTCAAAGAGGCTTTGAAGCCCTCTGATGTCAGTGCAGGGGCTTTTAGTTTTGGCGTTGACGCTGAAGGGATGAAGTACAGGGCGCTTGAAAGGTGCGTCAATCTCCGTTGTCGTATCTTGGACATGCCCTATGGCGATCAGGCTATTTTTGTAAAACAGGAGCAGTTTGAAAGGGCTAAAGCCTATCCTGATATCCCTATAATGGAGGATGTGGAACTGCTAAAACGCCTGAAACAACAAGGCAGGCTTGTAATACTTCCCCAACGCATAAAAACCTCTGCCAGAAGGTGGGAGCGCCTCGGCATACTCAAAACAACCATTCTGAATCAGTTCATAAGGCTTGCATGGTTTGCTGGCATAAGCCCTAATTGCCTTGCAAAATGGTATTATTCCTGAAGAATTTCTTGATGTTAGGTCTCAAAAATTACCCTTTCTGGTTCAATACCGATAGACAAGCCCTTTCTTATTGATTTTTTCTATTTTTCTTCAAATCACAATTATGATAGATTTGCCACTATGAATTTTTTCACATTTGTCCATTTTTCAGCCCTTTTTATCCTGGCATTTTATGGCATTTACAGGCTTAATCTCATAAAAACATGGCAAAAAGAGCGCAAAAATCAGGTTGTACCATTTTTTGATCCTGACTTTTTTCCAAAGGTCTGCGTTCAACTTCCTCTTTACAATGAACGGTATGTGGCAAGACGGCTGATCGCTGCCTGCGCTGTCATGGACTGGCCTGTAAATCGGCTTGAGGTGCAGGTGTTGGATGATTCTGACGATGAAACCCGTTTGATTGTGGAACAGGAAGCAGCTTTGTGGCAAGCCAAAGGTATTGATGTCAAGGTCATACGCCGTAAAAAACGGGAAGGCTACAAGGCAGGGGCGCTTGCCTGTGGACTTAGAGAGACAGATGCAGAGTTAGTGGTCATATTTGATGCTGATTTCGTGCCTCAAAAGGATTTTTTACGCAAAACAATCGGATATTTTGCCGACCAATCTGTTGGAATTGTGCAGGCGCGCTGGGGTTTTCTAAACAGAACCGCCTCCTGGTTTACGAGGATACAGGCAGCGCTGCTTGATGCCCACTTTGGCGTGGAGCAGTTTTTGAGGTTTAGAAAGGGGCTTTTCCTGAATTTTAACGGCACGGCAGGGGCGCTCAGGCGAAGTGCCATTGAGACAGCTGGCGGCTGGCAGTCTGACACAGTGACAGAAGACCTTGACCTAAGTTTTCGCATCCATCTCAAGGGCTGGAAAGCGGTCTATGTAGATGATCTGGAGGTTCCCTCTGAAATCCCTGTCACCATAAGCGCCATGAGGCATCAGCAGAGGCGCTGGGCAAAAGGCTCTATGCAGACAGCAAGAAAGCTGATTTTTCCCATCTGGCAGAGCAAAAACACAAATATGCTTCAAAAATTTGAAGCTACCATGCACCTTTGCGCAAACCTTGGCTGGCTCATGGGAAGCCTGATATTCCTGACCCTGTATCCAGTGCTGCTTGAAAGGGTATGGGTTGGACCATTTCAGCTTTTAAAGCTTGACATACCGCTTTTTGCCTGCTCTACGCTGGCGCTTCTCTATTACTATTTTAAAAGCGAACGCACAGGCAGAAAACGCGGCATCCTTGAATCCATCGGGATTTTTGCGCTGCTTCCAGCCTTTGGTCTTGGCATCTCGTTTGCCATCTCAAAGGGTGTGATCGAGGGGCTGTTTCAAAAGGGAGGCGTTTTTGTACGGACGCCGAAATATGGCGTAAAAAACAAGGCACTGCCCTGTGAGGTCACATATCACAAGCCAGCGACACTCTCGATTCTGATGGATTTAGGTCTGATTTTTTACAGCCTTATGCCCGTTCATTTTGCATTGGAGCGGGGCTCGTGGTGGGCAGTGCCGTTTTTATCTGCGTTTACAGCAGGCTTTTTAATGGTTTTTTATCTGGATTTAGTGGATTTTGCGCTTCAGGCGCAAAGATTTAAAATAAGGACAAATTGAATGTGTTAAACGCAGTGGTAGGCGGACATATTGAGTATAGAGAGGATAGAAGGGCGGTCTGGCTTGTAAAGGATGCGCCTTTGTGGTTTGTGCCAAATCAGTCAGCTCAAAGGCTTCTTGAGAAGACAAATGGCAGGTTTGACAGGCAACAGCTTGTGAACACATGGCTTGAGATGGGGCAAAAAGATGCAGTAACCGCCTCTTTTGAGGTGGATTCGTTTGTGGATTCCCTGTGTCTGCCACATGAGATTGCGGGTTATCAAGGTCGGAAAGGACTTGGGTTGTCGGCTCTCAGGGAGGTCTGGTTTCATCTTACAGACGAATGTAACCTCAGATGCCGCCACTGCCTGTTTTCAGATAATTTTGCGAAAAAACGTCAACTTTCCCCTGAAATCATCATTCAAACCATTAAAGAAGCCCTTGGGCTTGGGCTTCAATTAGTCTGCTTCACAGGCGGAGAGCCGTTTTGCTATCCTGATTTTTCAGGGCTTGCAAGGCGTATTCTGGCATTAGACAGTGCGCTTCAGGTGGCAGTGCTTACAAATGGCACATTACTTGACAACCATAAAACAGCTCTCAAGGAGATTGACAGGGACAGGTTTCATCTCCAGATAAGTTTGGATGGAGTCGAGTCTGTAAATGACGCTATCAGGGGAAGCGGCACATATAAACGGGTGCTTGCAGGCATCAAGGCAGCTCAGGATTCAGGCTTGGCATCTTCAATCTCCCTTGCCGTTAACCCTGTAAGCCTTGCAAAGGCGCAGGATTTTGTGGTTGAAATGGCGCAGTTGCCTGTTAAAAATCTGCACCTTATGTGGCATTTTCCACGCGGAAATGGCAAAAACATGGCAATTGACCTGTCTGCTGAGACTATCAAGGGGGTCACAAGCTTAGCCAGAAAGGCATTGTCCCTTGGCATATCTGTGGACAACTGGGATGCCGCCCTTTCAGCGGTCTTTAGCCCGCCAATGACCAGATTTGATCTGGGAAGCGCAGGTTTTGAGGCCATAGCAGTTGCCCCTGACGGTTCAATCTATCCAAGCCCTGCGCTTGTTGACGCCCATACATTCAGGGCAGGCAACGTGCGTGAAGGCATTGAAAAGGTCTGGAGAAACAGCCCTGTATTTGAGGCTGTAAGGGCAATGTCCTGGACAGAGATAAGCCATCTTAAAGATGACCCATGGGGCTTTGTGCTTGGAGGCGGGGACATGGATCACTTCCTTGCCCGCACATCTTTTTCGTCACAGGGCGATTTTCTGAAGGATTCAGGGCGTTTTCTTGAGCCAGACCCATATTATCCCATCTACAAAGCCTTTGCCCTTTTGGCAATAGAGGACTCATGCAAGGGGATACCCGACATTGATGGGCGCTTGGGGCTGCTTCTAAAGATGGGGGATGTGACCGCTGACTGTCCATCTGCTGCCGAGATCAACTTCAACCACTGCAACTGCCTGTTAAGCCTTGCAGAGACAGGATATCACAGGCTTATCTCTCAGTTTTATGGCAAGCGGGCTATTGAGGCTGACGAGACAATTCTAAACCCTGTGCCATGCCCACAGGGCTATGAAGACATCATACCTCAAAGCGCCTTGGCAAGGCGTTATGGCTGCGGAAGCCCTGTCTCTGACGCCAACCTCAAGCATGGCGAGACTGTGCTGGATCTGGGAAGCGGCACAGGGGTTGAGTGTTTTATCGCCTCTCATCTTACAGGCGCATCAGGCAAGGTCTATGGTTTAGACATGACAGATGAGATGCTTGAAATGGCAAACTCTGCTGCAAAACAGGTGGGAAAGCGGCTTGGCTGGCAAAATGTTACCTTTTTAAAGGGTTATCTTGAGGCGATACCCCTTGAAGCAGACTTGGTGGACTGCGTAATTTCCAACTGTGTGGTGAACTTAAGCAGCAACAAACGACGGGTGTTCGCCGAGATATTCAGGACGCTAAAACCCGGTGGAAGGCTTGTGATCTCTGACATCGTGACAGAGACAGAGCCGTCTCGGAGGATCAGGGCAGATCACACCCTTTCAGGCGAGTGCATTGCAGGCGCAATGGTGCAGGGCTATCTGTTTTCGATGCTTAAGGATATGGGCTTTTGTAACGCAAGGATACTAAAGCGCTTCCCTTACCGCACAGTTGAAGGACACCTCTTTTATTCCCTGACGTTTACGGCAGAAAAACCCGTAACAGCCCCAAAAAGCAGGGAGTTTATCTACTCAGGTCCGTTTCAGGCAGTTATTACAGATGACGGGACAGTCTTAAAAAAGGGGGTTAAGACAAGATGTGAAGGAGGCAGCAGCGGTCTTGCTGTTTCTTCTAATTCTAATGACGAGCTTTTAAGGCTTGGTATCTATGAAGTGGACGACTCTACAGGCAATTTTCTAAACCTTGCCTCTGACGCCTCATGCTCATGCTGTGCGCCATCGCCTTCAAGCCCTGCTATTTCAAACTCATGTGATTGCGTTACAAGTGCGATAAAGGGTGAAGCTGTCATAAAAACAGGCTGTCTTGTCTGCGGCAAAGAGCTTGCCTACACCTCAGATACAAAAAAAGTAACCTGCGATCTGTGCGGCATGTCTTTTGAGACAAAGACGATATGCCCTGATGGACACTTTATCTGTGACAAATGTCATGCCAATGCCCCTCTTTTGCGTGTAAAAAACCTGCTTTTAAGCAGTCATGAAACTGATCTCATCACGCTTTTCAAAAAAACAAGACATGATGCCGGTTTTCCCTTGCATGGACCAGAACATCATGGACTTGTGCCAGGCGTTATCCTCACTGCCTACAGAAACACGGGCGCAGGGGTGACAGACAGACAGATTTTGGATGCAATCAAGAAAGGTGGCGAACAGCCAGGAGGCGCATGTGGATACCTTGGCGTATGCGGCGCAGCAACTGGCGCAGGCATTGCCTTTGCCTCTATTCTGGAATCCAGCCCGATTAAAGCACGCCAGAGGGCTTCATCCATGAATGTGGTTGGCAGCATCTTAAGTGAGATGTCCCGCATCCCGGCGCCAAGATGTTGCCAGAGGGAGTGTTACATTGCCCTTAAACAGGCTGCTATCTTTTCTGAAACGCTTCTGCCTGTGAGACTGACGGCGGATGACGTCATCAAATGCACTCAGTCTCATCTGAACAGGGAGTGCATCAGGAAGGCATGTCAGCTTTTTGTGCCAACAAATGTTTGAGGGTAAAACAGTCGCAGTCATCATCCCTGCCCTGAATGAAGCGGAAAATCTGGCAGATGTCATAGGCGGCATCCCCTCGTTTGTGGACAGGATAGTCGTGGCAGACAACGGCTCAACTGACGGAACCGGGCAAATAGCCATAAAGACTGGGGCGGAACTGACCATGACTACAGAGGCAGGATATGGCAGGGCATGCCTTGCTGCCATTGAACACCTTGAAAATACGGGAAAATCACCGCAAATCATAATATTCATGGCAGGCGATGGAAGCGACGACCCTGACCAGATGGATTGGCTTGTAAAGCCTCTTGCAAAGGGCGAGGCTTTGATGAGCCTTGCAAGCCGAAAAACAGGCAGGGTCGAGCAAGGGGCAATGACACCGCTACAAAAGGCTGGAAGTCAGCTTGCAGTCTGGCTGATAAAACGCATCTGGGGCGTATCTTACACTGATCTTGCGCCATACAGGGCAATAACATGGGACTGCCTTCTGGGGCTTGGCATGTGTGACAAGGATTTTGGCTGGACAGTGGAGATGCAGATCAAAGCCGCCCAAAACGGCGTGACTTTTGTAGAGATACCCGCCAAATACAGACAGCGAAGGCATGGAAGGTCAAAGGTTGGGGGTAGCATCAAAGGCAGTTTGATGGCTGGTAAAAGGATATTGGGTTGGATTTTCAGTCAGTTTTTGCAAGGTATTGTTTCACAAAAAAAACTTCCAGCAGCAAAGCCGCCCAAAAACCTGCCCAGATAGTGGCGCTTATCCAGACAGGATCGCTCCAGACGCCGCTAAGCTTGCAAACCATCACAGCATAATAAGGCAGAAAGGCTGCAAAACTTAGGACAATACCTGATGGTTTTGGGCAAAATGGCAGAAAAACCAAAAAATACAGATTGTACCAGGGATGAAGCGTTGGAGAAAGCAGGGCAAAAGAAACAGCCGTGAGGTACATGGCTTTTTCAGTTGAGATTGTTTTTTGTGCTGCCTGCCTAAAGAAAAACGCAAAACAAGCACAAAAAAGGCCTGCAAGCACAATCCTGCTGATGTTTCCAGAGTTGGTGGCGCTGTGCAGGAGCTTGAAGCCAAGGCTTGCAAACTCCCAGTTAGCTGCATAGACGCGCAGGGTGTGAAGCCCATTTGCAATAAATGGTAAAAAAGGGACAGTCACCAAGATAGCCGCTGCAATACCTGCGACAACGAACGTCTTTTTGTCTGAGCTTTTAAGCAACAGAAAAGGCGCAAAGATCATGGGAACAAGTTTGGTGAGTGCGCTTGCAGCCGTCATTGAGCCTGCGATGGAGCCTGCAATGGTGGCAATGCTGGCAAGTCTATTTGACGAGGTGCTGTGGTTGTTTTGCAAGGCTTTCATGCCAAGAAGCAGCAGGAAAATGGCGACTGCCTCAAGGTGTCCTGACCCTGCTATCTCAATAACAGGAAGTGGATGCCACGCATATAAAACGCAAAGGCTCCGGGGCAGTTTTTTTCTATGGAGCAGATCAGAGATAAGCAGGCAGTTTACGATGTCAATGCCTGCAAAGAGCAGCTTTATGCCGTAAATGCCAAGCCCAAGCCCTGCGCCAAGCGCAAAGAACAACTGGGCAACAGGCGGGTATATGCTTGCAAGCTCAGGGTGATTGACAAGCCCGATGAGATTTTCAGACGCAAGTCCAAGCCTTGATGCCTCTGCTGGAGGGTATTGATATGGGTTAAGCCCGTTTAACAGGTTAAGCCCGTCAAGAAGATAACGAAAGATATCATCAGAAAGTTCAGGAGGACGCATGACAAAAAGCAGACGAAACACAACAGCAAACAAAACTACCCAATTTGTAGAAAAAATGGGCAAGTTACGGCTTAAAAAGGCTGCTACAGCCAGCATAACCACTATAGCAGCACAGACAGCAAGCAGCATGGGCAACGAGGCTGCAAGGCTATCCATGCTGGCGACAAGGCAGTACAGCGAAACGACACCTGCAGTCAGGGCATATCTGGCGATTTTTTCGTTTATTGCAAGCCTGCTTATTTCCATGCCCATCTTTGCAGCATCTCCCATGTCAAACCTTTCATTTATTTCAGCGCAGGAACTTAAATCCAAAATAGGACAGGTTGCAATACTCGATGCCAGACCCAAAGCCCTTTATGAAAAAGGGCATATCCCTGGCGCCTTTTCGTTTTCGTGGGAAGACTATGTTCACACAGACAGCAAGGGCGTGAAATATCGCATTATCGCCCCTGAAAAGCTCGCATCAAGCCTTGGAAAGATGGGCATTGATGAAAACACACCAGTTGTGGTCTATGGCGACGCTGACAAGAGCTGGGGCGGAGAAGGCTGGGCAGGCTGGGTCTTTGCGTGGCTTGGGCATAAGACAGAGGTAAAGATGTTGCCAGGAGGTATAGATGCATGGCAAAAGGCAGGGGGCAGCATGGAAACAGCAACGCCATCAAATCCTCTGGTAGCTGCTTCACAGAAGACCTACTCTGTCAGCATGAACCCAGCAGTCAACATCTCAGCCGAGACTATAGGCAAAAAAAACCATGATTTCAGCATAATTGACACAAGGTCGCTTATGGAGCGCATAAAAGGCGCAAGGATTGACGGCAGCGTCCACATACCTTGGGAGAAATTCTATCAGGAAAAAGACGGGCTTCGCATTGCCTTGGACAAAGAGGCGCTTTTAAGACTTTATGCAGAGAAAAAGATGGATTCAAGCAAAAAATACGTCTTTTACTGCACAGGAGGCATTCGCTCAGGCTTTGCATGGTTTGTCCATGCAGCAGCCTTTGGTACTGATTCCGCTATCAATTTTGAAGGGGGTACAGAGGAATGGGAGAGGCGCTAAACATGCAGGCAAGGCTTGAGGAGATCGCAAGCAAGTGCAATAGATGCAAAAAATGCCTTAAAAACTGCCTCTTTTTGCAGCAAAATGGCACACCTGGCGATATTGCAACAAAACAACTCGCTGGCAATACATCAGAGATGTTGCCGTATCAGTGCAGTCTTTGCGGACTTTGCTCTAGAGAGCGTCCTGCAAGGATCGAAGGGGTAGCGGCTAACTCTGGCAACTGGCTGAAAAAGGCGGGCATCTTTGGGCTTATCCTTGCCGTCATCTTGATAGCCCGTTTTTCTGGTATCAGCCAGCATTTGGATCAGGAAGGACTGAGGCAGTATGTGGCAGGCTTTGGTGTGCTCGCCCCGCTTGTGTTCGTAGGGATATGCAGCATTGCGCCAGCGCTGATGCTTCCGGGGCTTCCTTTTCCTGTGGCGGCAGGGGTCTTGTTCGGACCTGTCTGGGGCACAGTCTATTCCATTTTAGGCGCTACCATCGGGGCAACCGTGGCGTTTCTCATAAGTCGCTATGCTGGCAGGGACTGGATCGAGACAAAGCTCAAAGGCACAAGGCTTAAAGAGCTGGATGCAAAGGTAATGCAGCATGGCTGGAAAGTGGTTGCATTTACAAGGCTTGTGCCTGTTTTTCCATTTAATCTGCTTAATTATGCCTTTGGGCTTACTAAAATAGGCATTCTGGAATACGTCATTGCCTCGCTTGTCTTTATGCTGCCGGGCTGCATGGCGTATGTTGTGTTTTCAAGCTCTCTTTTAGATATCCTTAAGGGTAGGATATCATGGGAGTTTGGCGCGGGTCTTGGGCTGTTTGTTGTGGTGTCCATTGCGGTAATGTTTGCAAAACGTTTTTTTAATCGCAAGATAGTGTAGTAGGATGGTGTAGCATTGCCATAGAGAACAGAACCTGATGTAGGGGCGCACTGCCGTGCGCCCCTACGGCCAGAAAAAAGAACAAAAAAAGACAGGCATTTTTTTCCATTGCATAGTTTATCTTCTTTCTTTTAAAAAAAATGGTCGGCTTTTTTTATTGAAATATATAGAATTAGGGGTTACATGTATATAAAGAATAAAATTAAGAGGTTATAGAAATGAGAGGGATAATTTTAATAGTTTTGTTTATTTTGATGTTTTCAATGGAGGTTAATGCAGATCAGAATTTAGAATTTACCCAAGAGGACAGGGAGAGGATGATTCGCATAGAGACAACATTACAAAATCATATGCAGATGACGGATAAGCGTTTTGAGGATATGGATAAGCGTTTTGAGGAATTGAGGGAAGATATGAATAAGAGATTTGAGGAATTGAGGGAAGATATAAATAAGCGTTTTGAGCAGATGATGAATTTTTTATGGATATTGACAGGGATATTTACGACATTAACATTAGGAGTTATAGGATTTGCCTATTGGGATAGGCGAACAATAATAGATAAATCCAAAAATGTCGTTTTAGAAGAAGTGAATAGGATATATAAAATGCAGGATATGATTAAATTGCTTGACGCAGTGAGGGAGTATGCCAAGGAAGACCCTCGGATGGAGGGTATATTAAAGGGCTTGCATTTATTGTAGCGCTATTTATGTAAAACAAATACAAAGAAGGACAGGCATTTCTTTTTTTTCGGAAACCATCGTTTCGTTCGCCTGTTTTGGGGTTATCTCCATAGTACTTTATGCTGAAGTTGTCGTCATATTCATAGCGGTATCTTGCCTGCACATAGGCTTTCATGTCGTCTGCCGCGTATGCTGTGCCCATCAAGCACAAGGCTGCAACTGACAGTGCAATATATTTTTTTCATCTTTTTCTCCTGTTCATCAAAATGGTTTTACTATTGGTGACTTCCAAGTGCCTTTTTGATATCAGGCATTTTTTTGAGTTTTCCTTCTGACAGCAAAAACTCGGCCGTCTGCGTAAGACTTGCCTCCACTGTCTCATCAGTGCCCAGTTCCCACTTGATTTCAGAGAGTGCATCAAGCTCCTTTTTGGCTGTTCTGCCTGTGGATTTTGCGACGATTTCAGCCGTTTCCTGAGGTTTTTCTGTAAGCATCTGTTCAGCTTCAGCTACTGTTTTAAGTATTGTCCTGACCTCTTCTGGGTGGGTTTTCAGAAAATCCTCCCTTGCAAGAATTACATGTGGATAGTTGCTGCCAAGCCCTCCAAGGGTTGTCATCTGGTATGAGCCAGGATTTTTATCTAGCACATTTTGAGGCCAGGGCTCAGAGCCAGCCACTGCGTCAATCTCACCCCGCTGCATTGCCTCAGGAAAAAACTGAGGAGAAAGGGGGACTATGGTCACATCCTTCTCAGGCGTTGGAAACGAGACCCCTTTAAGTCCCATGAGTGCAAACGAAACCGACTTCCAGATAAACCAGAGCAGGACAAAGGGGCTTATCCATTTAAGAAAAAAAATTTGAGGTGTTTTAAAAAGGCTAAAGTCTTCATAACAGGAGAGCATAACAAGGCATTTTTCACAAAAAGTCCAATAGGTAATGCCAATCAGACTTGGCGTGCCAATCAGTTAGACAAATAAGAAACATTGAAGAAAGACACAATTATCGTATTTTTCAATCCATTTCCTTAAAGATATCGGCAAATACGATTGGACTTGCTTGCCATACTCCTTTAGTGTGTCGGATGATTTGTGCGATTTTTTCAAAGTTAGGGGGGTTTTTATGAAACAATCTGTAATTGCGCTGTGCTGTGCTTCATCAGTGATGACCCTGGGGATAGTCTTGGGTGCTGTTGAGGCCCATGCAGGCGCCTGGACAATGGAAAAAGGCAAGATGTACAACAGATTTGCCTTTAACTGCTACACCACGGATCAAATCTATAACAACAATGGCAACTCCAAAAAAATGCCTCTTGGAGCAGATTTCAAGGACACAAACCTGAACTGGTATGAGGAATATGGCGTCACTGACAAGGTGACTGTTTTATCATCTGTGTATTACAAATGGCTTAAGTCAGAGGATGATTTTGTTAAAAAGACCAGCAATGGACCTGGCGATCTGGATATTGGCGTCAGGTACAAACTTTATGATGGTCCTGTGGTGGCAAGTATTCAGGGCATCTACAAGCATGGTCAGCTTTACGGCAAGGAAGCGCCTGAGATAGGCAACAGACAGGACGACTTAGAGTTCAGGCTTCTTGTAGGCAAATCCCTCTGGCCGCTTCCTGGCTATGTCAACCTTGAGGCTGGTTACAGGTTCAGAAACCATGAGCCAGCAGATGAAATCCGTTATCTTGTTGAGGCTGGGGTGAATTTTTCTCCAAAGTTGTATGGCCGCATGAAGCTTGACGGCATACTTGGGATGAAAAACGGCGGTTCTCATGAGACATCAACAGACTTCAGCGCAAAATCCGACAACCTGCTTTTGCTCATGTCAGGTCTTGCGCCTCCTGTTGCCGACACAAGTTCTGTGAACCTTTCCAATTTAACGGATGCACGATTTACCAACCCCATGCTTGCCTCTGAATATGATGTCATAAAATTGGACTTCACCCTTGGCTATCAACTAAAGGAGGCGCTTGGTGTTGAAGTGCAGTACACGCCTGTCATTTATGGCGAAAACACCTCAAAGGGCGCGACTGCATCCATCGCGCTCACTTACAAATGGTAGGAGGAGATATGAAAATACGCATTATCATAGGTTTTGTCCTGTTATATTGCTTTGCTGCAGCATCGGCATCCGCATTTGATCTGAGCTCAAGCGACAAAGATGGCAGATATCCGTGGGATAATACCCATGTCTATGAGCAGGTGGCGATTGTAAACATGCCTGCCGCTGATTTTAACACACAGATGATGGCAGTTTTTGCCAAAACTCCCTTCAAAGATGCGATGATAGCCCCGATGGAGATGAGGCCTCTGACCCTGGCGATGCTCACAGGCGCTGTGATGCAGGTAAGTTTTTCAGATGAATGGGAGGTGATAACAGGCGATGCAAACCCTGTCGTAGCGCCCATGTTTACGGCTGTCTATTCTGTGCTTACACAAGATCCTGCCCTGTCCCAGCAGATCGCTGGCTACCTGTCATCCATGCCGCTTATGATGCCTGACTCAGGTGGAAGCGCAGTGCTCGAGCTTAAAAACAAGAAATATGACAGCAAACTTCTGGACAAAGGGCTCAGATATGCCCTTGCCCTGCCCTGGAAAGTTGGCTTTTGGGTGGAGGGCGATGTCGTAAAGATTGACATCGTAAATCCTGAAGCAGTCGCTGAGTTGTTTTTCCACGACTTAAGCCAGTCAGAACAGGCAGCCATCAAACAGATTGCATCGGATGTCCGCATCTCCCTTGAAAAGGCGCTGGTTGCAAGCCTGTCAAAGCTTCTGCCAAAGGGGGCTTTTGCTGTAGCGCCAGCTAAACTTCCGCCTTACATCACCAATGCCCCGTCTGCCGCTGAGACCTTTGACGTAGCGATTGGAGACGTGACTGGCGTTACAAATGTCAATAGTGCGGCAGACATCCCCGCCATGCTTTTGAACTCCGGCTATCCGTTCAATGACAGCATGTTTGAGATGGAAAACCCCATGATGACCATGCCTGTGCAGATGGGAAGCGATATCGTCATGATGAACCCTTTGCTTTTCCAGACCTATTCAGCATTTGACGGCATAGCCTCATTCCTGAGCTCTGCATATCAAAACCCTGCTGCCCAGAACACATGGATTGTGCAACCTGACAACATGGTACTCGACGATTTCATGTTCCTTTCAGCCATCACCTATCCTCAAAGTCCGATTTATTCTGCTCAGGCGCTTGGCTTTTACAGGCAGATACTTACACCGATGTTTCAAATGACCTTTTTGAGGCCAAGAGGCTCAAAACTCATTGATTTTGCAGATTCATCAGGCAAAAAGGTCTATCTCGTCGAGATCGGAAGCCCTTACTACGGACAGGTTCTACTGAAACTTGGGGCGCACAGGGCACCCGGCACGCCATGCAAGGTGATTGCCTTTGAGGAAGCTGGAAAGGTCAGAGTGCTTGCCTATGACACAGGTTTCATGTTCAAAAACTTCTTTGGAGATACTGACCCTGCAAGCGTAACTGACTGGGATGGCGCTTTTACTTGGCCTTCAGGTAAGGGCATTGATGTGCTTTCAGCAGAGGCAGGCGTGATCCACGGAGGCTTTCTTGCATCTGCCCTTTACGGTTTTGGTCAAACAGGCGCCTACAACGTAACCCTTTCTGCCGCAGCAATGCAGTACATGCAGGGACTTGCAGCTATGGCAGGACAAAGGTAATAGAAAACACGTAACTATCCAGCAGCACACCCCATCTGCTGCGTCATCGGCCTGCTCATGTGCAGGCAGCACACTTCGCAGGCCTCTTCCTTGCATCTGGGGCGCTGCTGAATAGTTACACTACGGTGGTTTTCGTTCGTTTTCGGCATTATGCTGGATAGTTACAAAAATGCCTTTTCTATAAAAAAACCTGGGCAATAAGGGGGGCAATAGCGGGACTTTAACCCGCTGAATTTACAACTGTTACTGCGAACGAACACCATACCTATTTATCTTCTTTCTTCTTTCGTCCGGCTTTCAGTGGCTTCACCGTTCTCATCAAAGACAATTCAAGCGATTCGAGAAAGGAATCCGACCCTAATGCTCGCCCCGTACGTTCATGGCCGCGAATCATGTTTGCATCCTCTTCATCCGTGTCCCTCAGAAACAGCTTCCAGTCTCCAGCCATCTGCAGAAGAGGAGATACCTTGAAAAGCGACAGGGTATAACCTCATCATTTAATCTCTCTTTAAAGAGAGGTTCCAAAAATAGTAACTATCCAGTATAATGCCAAAAACAAACAAAAACCACCGTAGGGAGGTTTCAAAAAATTGCTATTTTGCCCACAAGCGTCAGCTTTTCTAACCCTGATGTCAAGCAGGGTGGGCATGGCTGTGTTATTTTGAGGCTGAAAATGCCTTACCATTGAACAAAATTGCTAATTTTTGGAACTTTTTATAAGGAACCAGCTCATGGATTTTGAAAAGGGTTTATTTGTTGTTGACATCCAGAAACTGAACAGAGGCAGCCAGGCAGATGGCGTCTTTTATGTGGAAAAAAAACGCAAAGGAGACACCAAATTTGGCAAATCATACCTTTCGTTAACCTTAAAAGATAAAACTGGGACTTTAGACGCCAAAATATGGGACGATGCTGAAAGACGCGACAAGGAGTTTCAGGAAAAGGATTTTGTCTCTGTCAAGGCAGTGGCAGAAGCTTACAATGGAAAGATACAGCTCAACATAAAAAAAATCACGAAAACAGAGACAAATTCGGTTGACCCCGCCTTTTTTATAAAAACCACTGATTGTGACATCAATATGCTCTGGCTGGAACTTGAACAAATTATCAATTCTCTCTCGAATGATGTCCTGAAAAAGCTGTTGAGTGAGATAATCCTTGCAGATGCTGAAACCTCACAGCTTTTCAAGACCACAGCAGGGGCAAAAAAGCTACACCATGCCTATGTAGGCGGGCTTCTTGAGCACACAGTAGCTGTTGCAAGGCTTGCAGAACAGGTATCATGCCTTTATCAGGACATTGACAGGGATATGCTTCTTTCAGGGACGCTGCTTCACGACATAGGGAAAATAGTAGAGTACAAACAGGCAGGCGTTTCCATAGAAAGCAGCGATGCTGGCAGACTTATAGGCCATCTTGTCATTGGCATACAGATGATTGACAGCGCAGCCATGAGGCTTGGCATTAATCCCTATTCAGATAAACGGATTCTTCAGTTAAAGCATATGATTCTCAGCCATCACGGCAGGTACGAATACAACTCTCCTGTGCTGCCAATGACTGCCGAGGCATTTGTGCTACACTTCATTGACGAGATAGACGCCAAGCTCAACTGGCTTGGTCAGCTTCAGAAAGAAAATCAGGAAAAGGGCGCAGACTGGAGCGAGTATCAGAACCTTTATGCCAGACAGTTTTTCCTGCCGTCACAGTCCGCCGTTGATAACAACGCAGATTCTGACCTTGAGAATAATGGATAGGCATGTTGATTGACATCTTTCAGGAACAAGCCAGCCTCCTTGCATTGATCCAGAAAATACAGATGAAAGGCCGCCTTGGACATGCATATCTCCTTGTTGGCGAGGATAATGAGGTAAAAGATGCAGTAAGTTCGTGGTGGTCAAGGCTTCTTTTATGCAGTCAGCCCGTTAAAAATAACGACTCAGCCTTGCCATGCGGCTTTTGCAAAAGCTGCAAAATGATGGAGGCAGGCTCTCATCCGGATTTTACTTCAGTGAAACCGGATGGACACACCCTGAAAATTGAGGCGGTCAGGGAACTGCAACGCAGCATCTCGCTGATGCCGATGCAGGGTGCGAGGCAGGTGTGCTTGGTGCATGAGACTGAAAAAATGACAACAGATGCGGCAAATGCCTTTTTAAAGACACTGGAAGAGCCTCCTGACCATGTTATTTTGCTCCTGACAGCCTCATCCATATCAGATATAATGCCTACCATACTTTCCAGATGCCAGATACTTAAGTGCGCCAGATTTTCAAAGACGCGGTTGTCGGAACTAATCTCCACATATCTTCATGAGCCGAAGATGCGGTCAGCATCCCTTTCCATGGAGCAGCTCCAGCTTATTGCAGGCCTTTCCGATGGAAGCTTTACCCTGGCGAAGGAAATGCTGTCATTAGATTTTTTCAATCTCAGAGACAGAATTTTCAGCGCCATTACAGCCCCTGAACGCATGGCCATATCAGGTATTTTCTCCCTTTCAAGTGACTTAAAAGAATCCCAGGAGAAAATCTTTCTTTCCCTGCGGATATTGCGTTCCATTGCAAAAGACATGCTTCTTGTCCAGGCAGGCTCAGACAAGGCATTTCTGTTAAACAGTGATCAAAACCTGGCTATAGCCTGGCTTGCAGATCATTTTTCTCAGGATTTTCTGCATGAATACATGGGACTTCTTGACCAGGTCGAGTCTGCTGTAAAAAGAAACATCAACAGGGAATTGATTGCGGAAAGGATGATGTTTTTTTGGCTCCTTCATAAAAAATAGGGAGATTCCAAAAATTGCCCTTTCGCTCGCAAGCTTTAGCTTTCCAAGCCTTGCCTTTTATTGCAAGGCGCAGGGCATGGCTGTGTTATTTGTCAGCTGAAAATACCTTGTCCTTGAACAAAATTTCTTCCAAGTAACTTAACTTGTTGAAATTGCGTATTTTTGATTTTCACCGGCAATTGTACAAAAATAGTCAAAAGTTACTTTATGATAAATCCCCGCCACGGGTGGGGTGAGTTGCTAATTTGTCAGACGAATACTACAGAACAAAACCAGCAAGGGAAGTCATTCAACGAATGACAAAAGGACAAAGGACAAGAAAGATATGCCTGTCCTTATTTGAGAATTCTTGAAAAGTATCACAGTAACGTTAAGTTATTTTTTATGTGTACTATTTATGCCTTCCAAGTAACTTAACTTAACTTGTTGAAATTGCGTATTTTTGATTTTCACCG
>DYLC01000009.1 GCA_020722285.1 Desulfobulbus propionicus
CTGCGAAGTGTGCTGCCTGCACATGAGCAGGCCGATGACACAGCAGATGGGGTGTGCTGCTGGATAGTTACCATTATACTTTCTTTTGCTCTCCCACCTGCCTGCTTTTGATATCCTGCACCCTGAACAGATGTCTTTTTATCTTTCTCGTGGAGGTCTTGGGCAACTCATCATCAATAATATTGAATGACTTGATCTTTTTATATGATGCCAGATCTTGGTTGACCTTTTTCACTTCTGTTGCCAAAAACTCATAAAGCTCCTTGTCACCAAGCTTTTTACCGGAAAGACGTTGTCCGATTGCCTCGTAATCCGGCACAATAACAGCTCCGACAGCCTCGCCTCCATTATCTTCTTTCTTGCCAAAAACCATTGATTCAAGGACAAACGGACTTGCATTAAGCCTGGATTCTATCTCCTCAGGATATACATTTTTACCGGACGATGTCACAATCATATTCTTCGCCCTGCCACTGATAAAGATATAGCCATCCTGGTCAATATAGCCAAGATCACCTGTAATAAGCCACCCATCCATGTCAATTGCCTGCTCTGTGGCTGCCTTGTCATTGTAGTAACCCTGCATGATCATCGGACCTTTAAAGGCCAGATTACCCACACCCAATGCATCCGGCTCCAGCACTTTGACCTCCACTCCCGGCAAAGGCCTGCCTATGCTTTCATCCTTAACCTGTTCTGTAAAAAAAGAAGTGTTAAGCGTAAGTACAGGACTTGCTTCTGTAAGTCCGTAACCCTGAAGCATTGTGATACCAAGACGCCTGAATTCCTTTGGCACATAACCCATCAATGGCGCGCCTCCCACCACAAGATAGCGAAGGGAACCAATGCCAGCTTTCTCTCTCAATCTCTTGAAAAGTTTATATCCAAGCGTATGATTTCCTAATTTTTCTGCGGCCTTCACAGCATTCATAAGGGCTTTAAACGCACCTCGCTGCAAAATCCCCTTTTTCTCAACTGCCCTGTGGATTCCATCAAGCATCTTCTGAAACAAAAGCGGCACACCGAACATGATTGTGGCGCGGCTTGCTCTCAAATCCTCAATAATCTGGTTAGACTTCAGACTTCTTGCAAAGGTGATTGTGCCTCCCAGATAAAGAGGAAGCAGAAAACCAGCGGTACACTCAAACGTATGGTGCATTGGAAGAACAGAAAGAAACCTCTCCTGACCGATATCTACCGAGCTGTAACAGGCAGCCACATCTGAGATGATATTTTTATGACTTAACATCACGCCTTTTGGCCTGCCGGTAGTACCTGAAGTGTAGATAATTGATGCAGTATCCTCAAGGCTGAGCACAGGAAGTGGCTTCTCATACCTTTTGCCCTTTTCCAGGAGTTTATCCATACTCAAAAGCTTGTTGGAAGCAAGAGGACTTTTCTCACTCAAGGAAAATATCAGACGTGGGCCTGGAAAACCTTTCGGACAATCCAGAACAGTATCAAAAAAACGAGGCGATACAAAGGCCATCTCCACCTTTGAATCAGCCAGAAGATGACGCAGCTCATTATCTGTCAAAAGGGAATCAAGGGGCACACAGATACCGCCAGCCATGGTGATAGCAAGATAGGCCATCGCCCATTCAGGAGAGTTAGGCCCAAGCAGCGCACACTTCGCCCCCTTGCCAAAACCAAGCGAGGAAAGCCCCTTGGCCATCAGGGCTACCCTGTGGCCCAATTCAGTGTATGTGATTATCCTGTCCTGCTCAGCCCCCCTTGCCACAAGCGCAGGGTGGTCTCCAAAACCGGAAACTGAGCGCATGAGCATTTCTGGAATTGTTGTTATGCCTTTGTGCGAACGCGACATATAACTTACTCAGCAGGAATCTTACCTATAGGAAGGTTCCAAAAGCTATTTTTTACAAAACCATCATATTTAATGCCTAAAATGCCCATTTTGCCCCAAGATTAAAGATATTGGCAGAACCTTCATAGGTTCCGTGGAGGCCCTGAGTATAAGTGGATGTCTTGGCATCCTCTATCATCAGATAGGTATAACCTCCCTCAAAGGTAAACTGTCTGTAGGTATAGGCTGCGCCAAGACTGAAAAGATGATAGTCATTTACAGGAAGAGACGGGTCTCTGAAGTTATCATCAATAGGAGACTGGTCAAAGACATAGCCTACCCGCAATGCAAGATCAGGTCTATAAGCATACTCAGCCCCGAGCTTGATAGCATAAACATCATCCCAGTCTTTAGGGACCCTCACTAAGCCTGGCTGGCCTGTACCTGGCGCCATATCATAGTGAAAATCCAAAGACTCATAGGAATTCCAGTAGGTTAAGAGCAGGTCAGCAGATAACTTCCAGTTTTTTATGGCAGTTGTAGCAACCCCAAAGTTAACTGTGGCAGGCAGCCTTAAAGGCAATTCCATATCCGATGAAAAAAATCCTGGGATTGCAAGATTATACCTGGCATCTCCCTCAAGGTCAAAACAGACCTCTGAACGATATGTCCCCCCTACACTCCAGTCCTTATGGGGCTTAAAAAGCATAGAAAGCACATAACCATAGGCATAATCATCTCCCTCAAGAGTGGTCTTAAGCCCAGGCACCCTGGGAGTGACTGATTTCTCAAGCTTTGCATCAGCATACGCCATCTGTGCCCCTATGCCAAGAGAAAGCCAATCTGCAACCTTATAAGACACAGATGGGGTGATAAAGACTGTTTTGAGATCTGTTTTTACTGCATAATATTTTCCGATCCAATCCTCATCCCATATTGTTGTAAGCCCGTAAGGTGCATTGACAGACAAACCCAAGCCGATCTTGTCGCCATAAGGCGCTGTGGCATAAAAATATGGCAGGGGATACAACATATTTTTCATATCAGGATCATCACCCGCACTTGTTTCAAGCGTCATGGAAGGCGCTACAAATCCCATGCCAGCCATAATCTCAATCTTGCGGTTCATAGCCACAGACGCAGGGTTAAACCATGTGCTTTCCACGAGATCAGTCCTGGCTGTCACAGCCCCACCCATACCAGTCGAGGCAGGTGAAAGCTCATGAAAAAGCTGAAAACCCTGAGCCTGCACAAGCTGAGGAAGCAGAGACACTGATATTATCGCTGCAGAACAAGTAATAATTTTTCCAGATTTTCTTATCATAGTTAGTTACCCTCCTATTTTTAATGGAACCCTCCTGTTTTTTGGAACTTCCCATCAGCTACTACATCTCACCCTTGGGATAAGATCCAAGCCACTCCAAAAATGTACAACCTTCCCTGATAGACTCAACACCCTGCTGAACTGCTGGATCTGCCATATGACCATCAATATCCACATAAAACAGATAACGCCATGGTTCTTTTTTAACAGGCCTGGATTGAATCTTGGTAAGATTCAGACCCTTTTCGGCTAAAGGCTGAAGCAGCCTGTACAGAGAGCCAGGCCTGTCCTCAAGACTTAAAAGCAGCGAGGTCTTGTCGCTTCCGCTTGGACGTTGGCAATCGTGTCCCAGCACGATAAACCTGGTGGTATTACCTGAAAAATCTTCGATGCTTCTGGCGACAACCTGAAGGTTGTATGTCTGAGCCGCCATCGGGCTTGCGATTGCAGCCACTGCCGGATCAACTGCCGCCCACCTTGCCGCCTGCGCCGTACTCACAACCTCTTCAAGAGGCACGGCCGGCATATTTCGCCTGAGCCACAACCTGGTCTGAGCAAGGGCCTGAGGATGGGACATTATCTTCTTAATCTTGTCCATCCGGCCATCCAGACTCAAAAGATCGTGACTTATTGGCAGGTATGCCTCGCCGCATATCTTAACCTTGAAATCAGACATCCCGTCAAGAGTAAGGGCCACTGTGCCCTCAACAGAGTTTTCCACGGGGACAACACCAAAATCCAGACGATTTCTCTCTACCTCTTCAAACACCTCTGAGATGCTCAACTGAGGCAAAAAATCCGGCGCGCCACCAAAAAACTTTCTGGCTGCCATGTGAGTAAAGGTGGTTTCAGGACCAAGATAGCCAATCTTAAGCGGACGCTGGGCATTACGGCAGGCAGAAATGATCTCGGCAAAGATCGCCTTGATCCCATCGGCAGGGAATTGACCCTGGTTAAGATCCAGCACATGGCTAAGTACCTGCCTTTCCCGGCTCACATCCAAAGGCTGCCTTTCCACCTCTGCCTTTGTCCTGCCAATCTCATGGGCAAAGGAAAGCCTCTGCTGTAAAAGCTGCACCAGCTTTTCATCAATCTCATCAATATGGCTGCGCAGCTTCTTAAGCCGCTCAAACTGTACTTTATCCATGTTTAACATGGTCTTTTATGGTTTCCTCTCCAGAACATTCAAGATATCAAACAATTCCCGGCGGATACTGGCAAGCAATAAATTCAGTTGCCGTGTATCCATTTCATGTTGAAAAAGGCTTGGCTGGATCGAGACAGGCTTTCTGGACTGCTTTAGTTGCTTTTTTGCCCCTGCTATGGTAAGCCTTTGATTATGTAATAGATTTTTGATTATAAGTATGGTGTCAATATCTTCCTTGCGATAAAGACGCTGTTTTGACACCCTGTGAGGCGTTATTTCACTAAACTCTGATTCCCAGTAGCGAAGTACATGGGGCTCAACCCCTGTCAGCTGACTGACCTCGCCGATCCGGTAGTATTTCTTCCCTTGTTGAGTCATTGACCAGGGCCTTTAACATTCGGCTTGGGCGAAAAACCACCCTTTTTCTCGCCGGGATAACGAATCTATCCTGCCTCCCAAGCCCGGCTCCAATTCTCCCCTTTTTGTTCTTCACTTCAAAGGCTCCAAACCGCATGATCTTCACATCTTGACCGTTTAACAGAGCGGACTTGATCTGTTCCATGATGCCATCAACCAGATTTTGACTTGTTTTACGAGAAAATCCTATAGCGTCAGACAGGGCATGCACTAAATTCGCCTTGTTGAGACACTTGCCATGCACTTCGCTGGCGATTCTGCCATCCTGGTTCATCAACAAGCCCTTACTGAAGCATTGAACCCGGCAATGAATGCCATCACCAGCTCACTATGCACCTGCTCTATCTCTTCCTCTTCAAGGGTATGATCCAGCGCCTGATATCTAAACCTGATAGCCAGACTTTTATGCCCTTCTGGCACAGGCTTTCCCTGATAAATATCAAAAATAGAATAACTTTCAAGAAATCTAAAGGTATTTGCACTGAAAAATCCATCTATCTCTATGCTTGTAAGATGATCTTTGACAACAAAAGCCACATCGCGTTCAATCCACGGAAACCTTGGAAGAGACTTAAAACAAGGGGTTCCAGAACGCCATTTACGCAACGAAGCCAGCAAGTCAAGATTCAGGTCGAATGCAAAGACAGGCACGCCAATATCCCATGCATTCAATACTGATGGAGAAATTTCACCTATAGTGCCGAGTTGTTTTTCTTCATCCTTTAAACAGGCCAAGAGATTCAATGCAGTGCCTGGGATGTAGCCATGTTCATTCCAGCACAGCTCACGCCTCAATAACACATCAGTCCCCCCCTGCCTGTCCATAGCCTGTTGGATTTTAAGGACAGCTAACAATGAATCCAAAGTGCCTTTAAGGTCAAAATAATCCCCTTTTTCCACCTTCCATGTCCAGGAAACAGGGTGTCTATGGCCAGACCAAACGACGCAAAGGCGTTTTTCCTCATCAGGCAATTTGCCTGAGTCATTGGCAAAAAATACTGTTCCCAGTTCAAAAAGGCGAATGTCTGTGACAGAATGGGCAAGGTTTCTTTTAACCGCCCCAAGCAGATTAGGAAGAAGCGTGGTGCGCATGACTGCGAGATCATCACTTATAGGATTTTGAAGAGGAAGGATGCGATTTCGCTTGTCATCTTCTTCAAATCCAAGTGACGTTATGTCTTTTTTGCTGCAAAAACTGTAGGAAATGGCCTCTGAAAACCCTGATCCAACCAAAGACTGTCTGATCCTTGAGAAAAAAGCCGTGTTGTGCTCTGCCTCTGTCCTGTGCGCAGCGATTATGGAAGCCCGCGGGGAAGTAGATACAATATGGTCAAAACCATAAATACGGGCTACCTCTTCAACCAGATCATGTTCCTGCCCGATATCAGCCCTGTAGCCTGGAATATCAAAATATAATACGCCATCATGTTTTGTGAAATTGCTTTTTTTAATACCAAGACGCCTTAAAATCTCTACAATCTCTGTTTCTCCCAAACTGATGCCAAGGATTTTATTGAGCCTTGCAGGCCTAAGGCCTACGATTTTACGTTCCGGACTCACAAACTGAACATCGGAAAATACCGGATCAGAGCATTCAACAACATCTTTTATCAGGGTGACAGCCCTTTTCAGGGCATTCAAGGCGTTGGCCTCATCAACTCCACGCTCAAATCTGTGGGAGGCCTCAGAGTTTAATTTCAATTTTTTTGCAGTTTTTCTCACAGATGAAGGCAGAAACCAAGCGCTTTCAAGCAAAATATCCTGAGTCTCAACCGTCACCTCACTTTCACTGCCCCCCATGACACCTGCCACTGCAACTGGGGCCAAGGCGTCGGCTATCACGAGCATTTCGCTGCTCAACAGACGATCCTTGCCATCCAGGGTAGTAATCTTTTCACCTTCACGGGCCGTTCTTACCCTTATTTCCGGTCCTCGCAGCATTGCAAGGTCAAAGGCGTGAAGAGGCTGACCAAGCTCAATACAGACATAGTTTGTGACGTCAACTATATTATTTATCGGACGGATGCCAACAGCCTCAAGCCTTCCGGAGAGCCATGATGGAGAAGGCGCAACCTTTACCCCGCGCAACACAGCGCCTGCGTAGCGATGGCAAAGATCAGGCTCTTCAATAAGGATGGAAACAGAAAAAGAAGGATCTGCCTCGGAAGGCAACTCAGCATAAGGGGAAAAAGGAAGATTCAGAGGGAGGTCGAGACCATAAATAGCAGCCACTTCCCTTGCTATACCAAGCACACTCAGACAGTCTGATCTATTTGGGGTGATACTGAGTTCAAGGACAGTATCGCCGTTCAGGTTTTCCACACCCTCCACCTCAAGCCCTGCCATAGTCAGGTCGTGAGCCAGCTTTTCTGAAGCGATGTCAAGCCCGGTAAGCTCTTTCAGCCAGGATAAAGAAAGTCTCATTGCCCTAAAATTGCCTTAAAAATCTCAAGTCGTTTTCGTAAAACAGCCGGATATCATCTATTCCATAACGAAGCATGGAAAAACGCTCAATACCAAGACCAAATGCAAACCCTGTAAACTCCTCAGCGTCATACCCAACATGCCTGAACACCTCTGGATGCACCATACCCGCGCCAAGCACCTCAAGCCAGCCTGTCTGAGAGCACACCCTGCATCCAACGCCACGGCAGATCACGCACTGTATGTCCACCTCAGCGCTTGGTTCTGTAAAAGGAAAGAAACTCGGCCTGAAACGCACCGCTGCCTCAGCGTTAAAAAATTCCTGCAGAAAAAAGGTGAGGATCCCTTTCAGATCAGAGAAAGAAACATCCCTGTCCACCATCAATCCTTCTACCTGATGAAACATTGGGGTATGAGTAACATCTGAATCACACCTATAGACCTTGCCAGGAGCTATAATCCTGAGAGGAGGCGAGGTCTTTTCCATAGTACGCACCTGTATAGGCGAGGTGTGGGTGCGAAGCAAGACCTTGTCATCAATATAAAATGTGTCCTGCATATCCCTTACAGGATGATCTGCTGGGATATTGAGGGCCTCAAAATTATAAAAATCAAGTTCTACTTCAGGGCCTGTGGCAATGGAAAAACCCATGCGGCCAAAGATTGAACAGACCTCGTCAAGCACCTGCGTAATAGGGTGCAATGCGCCGCTGTGCATCTGACGGCCAGGCAATGAAGGATCAAACCCCTTGATCCTTACAGCAATGCCCTGCCTTGCAATCTCCGCCTTTTTATTCTCACATGCAGCCTCAAGCTCCTGCTTGAGCATATTCAAGGCCTGACCCGCCTTTGGCCGATCTTCAGTTGTAAGCTGACCAAGCCCTTTTAACAGGGAAGTCAGCCTGCCTTTCCGGCCTAAAAGCTCTACCCGCGCCTTTTCAAGGGCTTCCAAACCATCAGCACTGCCAATGGAAGTCAGGCCATAAGCCCTGATCTCTTCCAGCATCTCAAACATGAGCTATGCTGCTTTTGCAGTCTCTACCAAGGTGGAAAATGCCTTCGGATCAGTAACAGCGAGTTCCGCAAGTATCTTGCGATCTATGGACACCCCTGCCTTTGCAAGGCCACCTATCAAACGGCTGTATGAAAACCCAAGCTCCTTGCATGCAGCTCCGATCCTGATGTTCCACAGTGCCCTGTACTCACGTTTTTTATTTTTTCTGTCCCTGTAAGCATAACACATGGCACGGGTTACTGTCTGCTTGGCCTGCTTGAAGCATTTGTGCCTTACACCCCAGTACCCCTTGGCCATCTTGAGGATCTTGTTTCTGCGATGACGCGCCTTAAAACCTCTTTTTACCCTTGACATCTACACAAACTCCTTATTTTAACATTAGAGAAGTTCCAGAAATTGCCATTGA
The DNA here is from genome assembly GCA_020722285.1 of Desulfobulbus propionicus. Lineage (GTDB taxonomy): Bacteria > Desulfobacterota > Dissulfuribacteria > Dissulfuribacterales > DYLC01 > DYLC01. The sequence continues at coordinate 8,538 of DYLC01000009.1, forward strand.
ACGAAATGGCTGATTTTTTGGAACCTCCCATAAACTTATAGTGCTATGAGGCACAACTACATAAAAGGCGTGCACAATTTCATAGCCTTCCTGTTGGCATCCGAGATCACCCTGTCGTTTCTCAGAGTTCTCTTGCGCTTCCTGCTCTTATGTTCAAGAAGATGACTTTTACCCGGACCTTTAAATATAAGCTTTCCTGTGCCGGAAATCTTAAATCGCTTGGCAGCCGCACGTTTAGTCTTTAACTTAGGCATAAAATCCCCTCATCGTTTCCTAATGGATTATAAAAAAGTAAAAGAGTTTAATAATATAAAATGGCTATCAGGTCAAGAGAAATGACTGAAAAAACAATTTTCATCTCCAGAAGCAATATGGGCAGCCATCACAACTGGATATTATACGCCTTTATCAAGGTGCTGATATAGTCGGCATCAGTCGGAGAAATAGCATCAAAATAAAGGCCGACCCGGTTGGATGAAACCCACTTCACCTCAGATCCTATGGTCATATAACGTTTCCCAAGTTTAAAAATGAATTCCGCCCTGTCTCCAACGTTCATTACACTTAAAGCCTCCCCGCCCTTCTCCACATAAATACAGGCGCCTTTTTCACTGAGATTTTCCATCCTGACTTCAAGCTCCTGGAATTTACTATCCCCGAACCGGCACTCATGTTCCTTTATCCTCAGGACGCACAGCAACTCGGAAATGCCAATACGACAATTTTCCCTGGCTTCCATTACAAAATCCATCAAGTCCATTGCTGCTCATCTCTCTTTCCTTTGTTTGGCCACAGGCATCCCAAAGTCAATAACCAAAAATGAAAAAAACTACCAGCTTTACGATAATGATTGACGCATTGAAAAAATGCAATATCTTGTAGCGTTGAAATGCATATAAAATTGAGGTGATTTATGACTGATAAACCTATAACATGGGATAGCATACCTTCGCTTGAACTGATAAGTGATCATAAAAGCAGCAAACCATCAGACAAAAGGATTTGTATTCGTCTGAGCGCCTCTGACCTGAATAATATTTTGCATGAACAAAAGGATGTGATTCCAGTGATCGTTTCCGCCCCTGGTCACGGCCTCCTTGAAGGCTTAGTGGCAGACTTGAGCCACAGTGGAGCCAAGTTCTATTTGCCAGAGGCAGTGGATAAGGGAGCAAGGACAAAATTTGGCATTACACTTGGGGGCAGAAAGATTATTGCCGATGGCATTGTAAAAAGGATAAACAAAAGATCGAATTTTTTCGAGATTGGCATTGAATTTGTAAATCTTTCCCCGATAGACAGATCATTTCTTGCTGATATCATCTCCACTAAACTGGTAAAATAATGGATTATGAACCTCGTTCACAGACCGTTTCAGACCAGAAAACTGCTGCTGTGCATCACAGGCGGCATTGCTGCATACAAGGCAGCTGATTACGCCAGAAAGCTGATAAAACAAGGGGCTGAAGTCATCCCTGTCATGACAGAAAATGCATGCAGATTCATCACGCCGCTCACGGTTGCAACCCTGACAGGCAACAAGGTTCACACTAACATCTTTGATCAGAATGAACCTCTTGCACATATTCACCTTGTCAGACAGGCGGAACTCATGATAGTGCTGCCAGCCACAGCAAACTTTCTGGCAAAGGCGGCAAATGGCATTGCTGATGATCTGGTCAGCGCTCTTTCCATAGCAAACTCAAACCCCATGATAGTTTTTCCTGCAATGAACCCTGTGATGTATGCTCAGCCTGTTGTCCAGCGGAACATAAGGCTTCTAAGAGAGATGGGGCATGTTGTTGTTGAGCCTGAGCAGGGAGAGACTGCCTGCAATGAAACAGGCCGTGGAAGACTACCGGATTTTGAGATAGTGCGTGAACATACGCTCAAGGCCCTCTGCAAGCAGGACCTGGCTGGCAAAAAAATGCTGATCTCGGCAGGCCCAACACATGAGCCCATTGATCCGGTCCGTTTTATCTCGAACCGCTCGTCAGGACTCATGGGTTACATGCTGGCGCAGGCTGCATGGCGAAGAGGCGCTGAGGTCAGACTCGTCTCCGGCCCAAGCCGACTTCCAGCACCTGTAGGAATTGAGCAAATCAACGTAAAAACCGCTGGCGAGATGGAAAACTCTATGAACACACTTTTGCCGTGGGCTGACACGATTATCATGGCTGCTGCAGTGGCAGATTACCGTCCCAAAGATATATCCCAGATCAAAATCAAAAAGGAACTTGAACACACAACGCTTGAACTTGTAAAAAACAACGATATTTTAAGCGCTCTTGCAGTATCAAAACGTCCTGATCAATTCATCATTGGCTTTTGCGCTGAAACCAATGACATGGAAATAAATGCGCTTAATAAATTCAGACAAAAAGGGGTGGATATGCTGGTTGCCAATGATGTCTCTCAGGCAGACGCCGGCTTTGACGTCCCGACCAACAGGGTTATGATAATCACACACAAAGGGACGCAGTGTCTGCCTCTTATGCACAAAGAGGAGCTGGCTGACCGGCTGCTTGACGCAGCGATATCAGAATAACAATTCACAGGGAAGTTATAGATTAGAACCTCCCTATAAACATTTTGCAAAGGAGCATTGATATAAAATGTCTGAACTGACAGATAAAAAACAACCTTCGTCAGAGGAAAGCACCCATCAGATGAAACACATTGAGACCATTTCCCTTGCCAATGGCCTTGCAGTAGAGCTTTACGATCTTTCCCGAAAGGTTGCCGGCGACAGGTGGCTTGTGAAGCTGCTTGCCAGAATCCCTGTTGAAGTAACAAGAAAGGCCTTCGAGGAATTTTCCGAACCTGATATTCAATTTCAGGAGTATATCAAATCCCAAGGCAGCAGAATTTATTTTGAACAGGTCAAAGAGAGAAACTTCATTGATGAAAAAGAAAGGGACGAACTCTTTAACCTTATGCAAAATGAGCTAAAAACACATCTTCTTGGCTATATGGGACACAAAAAATTTCCTGAAGGGGTGCTGAAAAAAGAAATCAAAGACTTTTCAGACCGCAGAAAATGGTACAATTGATGGCCACCTCAGAAAAGGAAATTATCGAAGCCCTGTTTGCAGGGTACGGAAGGTCACCTCACGCAGATATAATAAAACTCGAAATAGATATCCTTGAAGGCCAGCCTGAAGAGCCGCACATTCTGTTTTTTCAGGCAGAATACGACGATAAAAAACATGTTGGAGAGCTGGCAAACGGGATATCCGCTCTTGGCATGACTTTTTTCACCTGCGCCTATACTCCATCTTCGCTTGACTGCTGGCAGGGACTGCTTGAGTTTTCAAGGCAGGTCTGGCAGTCATTTTATGACTGGAAAACAGCTCATCAAAGACCAGGGCCTATTGTGATAATGGGCCGATCCATTGGCGCCGCCATTGCATTAAGCGTGGCCGCCAGCCACTGCAAGGACACTATATGTCTTATACTTGAGAGTGTGTTTGACAAGACAACTGACTTTTTGCGCGCTCAACACCTCGAATGCGCTGATGACTACGACCCTTTTTGCAACAGAGAGCGCATGAAAAACTACACCAAACCTGTGATGTTCATCCACAGCTCAAGGGATGAATATGTCAGCATATCCCAGGCAGAATGGCTGGTTGTCGAAAGCAGATCCAAGGCGACACAGTTCCAGCTCTGCCCGAGTCCATCGAGAAAAACACTTCAGGACGCATCAGAAGACTATTACTTCAAGGCTATAAAAGACTTTATGAATCAAAGGCTTGGAAGACGCGAGCCAGTCATATCCATCAGGGAACGCCTTGCCAGGACAAGGGCGAAAAGTTAATCGCAAATTGACTCTCTAAACTCTATCCTGTATAAAATCACTTAAACTATGACTGCTGAAAAGATACTTATAGCAAACAGAGGTGAGATAGCAATCCGCATCATGGAGGCATGTCTGGTTTTAGACCTGGACTTTGTCGTGGTCTACACCCCTGAAGACAAGGAATCCATGCATGTAGAGCTTGCCATGGATAAAAGTCACGACGGAGTGAAGCGGGCTTATTGCATCTCCAATTACAGAGACCCCAACGAGCTTTTTGCAGTGGCTGATGCAACTAATGCCACTGCTATACACCCTGGATATGGTTTTTTCTCTGAAAATTTTCGTTTTGCCCGCCGCTGCCTTGCCAGAAATCGAAAACTTACATTCATAGGTCCGAGGTGGGAGGTAATCCGAGACCTTGGAAGCAAGATAAACACCAAACGTCTTGCAAAAAAACTTGGCATCCCTGTTATTCCAGGCACAGATATGCCTATATATAGTGAAATTGACGCTGAAGGGATTGCTGAAGAGCTGTTTTATTCCCAGGACCAGCAGGGTGTCAGAGAGCCTTCCGTGCTTGTCAAGGCATCTGCAGGTGGTGGAGGAATGGGCATTGAGGAGGTACATGACCTTGCCACCTTCAGACAGGTTTACCGGCGCATCCAGAACTACGCTAAAAGGCTCTTCGGGGATGAAGGCGTGCTGATTGAACAGTGCCTCAGGGATTATCACCATATTGAGGTTCAGCTTTTGTGCAGCCAACACGGTGAAGTGGTTCACTTCGGCACAAGAAACTGTACGATTCAGAGTACCGGAAGACAAAAACGCGTGGAAATTGCGCCAGGATTTGACCCGTCAGTCTGCAATTATTCCTTTGAAGCAGAAAAGACGCTGGAAAAAGTTGTCACACACTCGGTTAAACTTGCAAAACATGTGGGCTATGACAGTGTTGGAACCTGGGAGTGGGTCGTTACACAGGATGGAATGCCTTATCTGCTCGAAGTAAACACAAGAATTCAGGTGGAAAACGGCATTTCTGCCAGAATAGCGAGGATAAGCGGCATGAATGACTACCCAAGCCTGCTCGAAGAACAGATACGCTCGGCTTTTGGAGACAAACTCGGCTATAAACAACAAGACATATCATTCGAGGGTACAAGCATAGAACTCAGGATTGTCGCCGAGGATACCAGACGCGGATTCAGCCCATGGTGTGGCACAATAACGCGCTTTGACCTCCCGATGCCTTCTTCATCCTGGACAACTCACACGCACGTTCCATCTCACAGGACATACACAATACCCACTGAATATGACCCTAACCTTGCCCTCGCAATTATCTGGGGGGCAACCACTGATGATGCAAGAGTTAAGGCCAAAGAGTTCATAAAAAACACCAGAATTGAAGGAAGCGGCCCTCATGGCGAAAAAATCGTAACGAACCTTGACTATCTTGAGAACAGGCTGCAAAATATTCTAATTTTTTAAGAGGTTGACAAACTATGTCCAACAAACCTACTTCATGGGATGATCTTCCAACCCTTGAATTGTCTGACGAAGATGAATGGGAAACAAACGCCGATAAGCGCAGACACCAACGGATTACGGAAAGAGACCTAAAAAAATTATTACAATTTCCTGCCACGATCCCAATAATATTATTAAGCCGCAAATATGGCATGATTGAGGGCAACCTGCTTGATCTCAGCAAAAGCGGACTAAGAACCAAAATGAAGCAGTCAGTTCAAAAAAATGAACCTATAGAGATGGCCATATTTTTAAAAAATCGAAAATTAAGATGCAAAGGCGTAATCAGATGGGTACAAAAACACAGCGATTTATCGTATGAGATTGGCGTAGAATTTTCAGAAATTTCTCCAACAGACAGCGCGTATATCGGCAGCATAATAACAACAAATATTTTTGAAAGAAAAATACAAACATAATTTTTTTGTGGAGATTATATTTCTTAATTTGCCATGAAAGATACCAACAAGTTGCTTTCTCACCTGCATGACAGAGCGTTATATCTGCTTGACATCAAGCAGAATCCAAAGTGGTCAGGAATTGGGGAACTGATCAGCCGCCTGCAGACCCTGCGTAAAAAAATCTTTGATATGTCGCATGAAACGCTCATTGCAGAGCTCAAAATGCTGGACGAGAGACTTTCATTTCTTGAGCAGAGGGCTGCAAACTCCCTAACTTCCTATGAAACAGTAAATATTGTCCGGAATCCAGCGCGCTTTACCCTTCAGGACATACTTGAAAACGTCTATGACTCCTTCTCAGAACTTGGAGGAGACGGGGAGTGCAATGTTGATCCTGCTGTTGTTGTGGCAAGGGCAGTCATCACCCGCCGCATCAAAAACAAGGTTTACAGCCATCAGGTCATGGTGATAGGCCATGAAAAAGGCAAATCAGAAGAATTCAGAAACGGCGGGTCAGCCAAACCCTGGGGAAACGCCAAGGCGCTTCACTACATGAAGGCGGCAGAGACAGAAGGCATCCCTATCCACAGTTTTATATTCACCCCTGGCGCCTTTCCCGTGGAAGACTATCCGGGAGCAGCACAGGCAATAGCCCTGAACCTCTATGAAATGGCTATGCTCAGGACCCCTATCATATCCTTCACCTCAGAAGGCGGCTCTGGTGGAGCTGAAGCACTGGGACTTTCAGATATGAGGTTGATGGGCTCACGGGGCTACTACTCTGTCATATCGCCTGAAGGCGCAGCCGCCATTGAAGGCAAATTGAGAGAAGGGGAAAAGGTTCCCAGAGAACTTATTGAGCGCTGCGCTGAAAATCTCAGGATAACGGCCTCTGACAACCTGAAACTTGGCACTATTGACAGAATAGTTGAAGAGCCACCTCTCGGCGCCAAGCGGGATGATTATGCCTTTTTCAGGCGGTTAAGATATGAAATGATCAAGGCCACAGATGAGGTGGTGCTGCGCACAAAAAGCCTCAAGGCATTCAGGGCATATGCCATGAAGACTCAAAAAAACGGTCATGAGACCGGATTCGAAGACATAGACGTGGTCATTGACTGGGGGCTTTCCGGGCCGGAGCTAAACAGACTCCTTGATATGCGCTCCCAAAAATACAGGGCAATGGGCTCTGATTTCTATATCGAAGGCAAAAAAGGGATTGTAGATGGCATTTTCAAGCTCACGGAAGTGGCAGCCGCAGGCTTTTATGAACTTAGATACGGACTTATCCGGCCTCATGAGAGAAATGTCCGCAAGGTGCTTGCCGAGGTTTCCAGCGAGGGCACCACCTTTTTGAAAAAAGTAGCTGAACCAGTAAGGGCAGCCTACGATTTCATATTTCCGCAGACAGAGAAAAACCAACGCATCAATCGCACCCACGAGACCTCAACACGCTCCATTTTTATTGAGGACTGGGAGCCTTACGTCAGCCCTCTTGCAAATGAGGACAGGACTGTCACCTGCCCGAATGCCCAGAAATACGGCTGTCTGGACCTGTGGGTGCCTGATCTGTATGGTGAATTTGCCGGCGTTTGTCCTACATGCGGCCATCATTTCCCACTGGAATACAGATGGTACCTTGAACATCTCTTTGACAGAAAATCAGTGGCAGAGTTTAACCGTCACATAGCATCCGGAAACCCCCTGAACTTCACAGGTTTTGAAAAAAAACTTGAAAAAGACCGCAAGAAAACAGGAAGGTGCTCAAGCGTCATCACCTTTGACGCTAAGGTTCGCAACATCAAAATTGTGACTGCCATGTTTTACAGCGACTTCAGAAATGGAACCGTAGGGGCTGCCGAGGGAGAGAAGTTTGTAAGGGCATGCGACAAGGCAAAGATGACCCGCAGGCCGTTTCTGGCCTACATACACACCACAGGCGGGATAAGAATACATGAAGGCACTGTGGGTGTCTCCCAGATGCCCAAATGCACACTTGCCGTCAGGGAATATGTGGAAAGCGGCGGCCTTTACATTGTGGTGTATGACAACAACTCCTACGCAGGCCCTGTGGCAAGTTTTCTGGGGGCTGCTCCCTATCAATTTGCGATACGCTCCACCAGACTTGGCTTTGCAGGCCCAAGGGTTATCAGAGAGACAACCGGCGATGATGTACCTCCTGATTATCACAGCGCCAAAAACGCACTCAAGCGCGGACACATCCAGGGTATCTGGGACAGACGCGATTTCCGCAAGAAGCTCCACAATGCCCTTCTGACCATGGGTGGGCCGAATCTTTACTACAAATAATGATGTGAGTGAGATGGATACTAATTTAAACACCATACTGGAGGAAATACGCCAGAACCCATTTGAAAAGCAGGTTATCACCACACCGCACACAGGTGTTTTAACATTTTCAGTGAAGGAAGGGGCGCAGGTTAAAGGGCCGGGAGGCAAGTGGCTGCAAAGGCCAGGATCTCTTTTATTCACTGTGGAACGTGAGCTCAACTCAAAAAAAATATTTTCTCCCTGTGCAGGCGAGGTATCTTGGTTGCACACGGAACTGGAAGGATCTTTCACAGAGGCTTTTGAGCCTGTTTTGACCATCCAATACAGGCTGACAAAAGAAAAGGTTATTGAAAGGATACTCAAGCAGGTACTGACTGTCTTTGCAGCCCCGCAACGCGCCCGTTACTTTCTCTCCCCTGATTTCAGCGCAGCAATGGAAAAAAATGCCTGTCCTGCCATCAAACCAGGCGACGAGATATTTATCATGTCCCTTATGAAACGAGACACCATTCTGCCTTATTCAGGAGATGGAGGGGTTGTTCAGAATGTCTTTTTTAAATCCGGCAGCATTGTAGATGAAGGGACGCCTCTTATAGGCGTTTGCCCACCTGAAAACCTGGAATCAATCCAGAAGCTGATTGCACAGGTCAGGAGCGAGTGGGAGTAACCAGCTCAAAAGTCAATTTACTGTGGCTATCTGATTGACCTTTTGACCTTCTGAACACAAAAGCATCATCAAGGCTTTTTCAGAGTCTTTCGATGAAGACAACCGACGGAACTGCTCAAGCTCTTCGCGTTCATCAGAGCTAATGGAAATTTTTATCATAATAACCTCCTTGGTAGGGCAAGATTATTATGATGGCAAACTGGTGTCAACAATTTTATAAAAAATTATGCAAAAACACTTATTTAATTCAACAACATTGCCCTCAAAAGCCCCCTTACGGAATTGCCTACAAAAACCGCTTTTGCACCTTGCAAATCCTTTCGAAACAGACGGCGCTCCTTAACCTTGCCTTTCGCAATCAGTTCCTGTCTGAGAACGCCATTTAGCAGACCAGCCGAAACCGGTGGAGTAAAAAGACCGTCCTCTATCTCCACAAAGACATTGCAGATTGTACCTTCAGTTATTTCTCCATTTTCGTTTAAAAAAATAAAATCAAAAAGTCCGGATTCACCCGCAATCCTCATGGCTTTCTTGTAAAACGAACGATTTGTAGTCTTATGATATAAAAATACATCTGAACTGCAAACAGCGTCAGGAAAAACAGCAATGCTCACAGGCTCTTCAATAGGCGCAGGAAGTGGTCCTGCCTCAAGGTCAATTCGTCCATTTCTGGACAAGAGCAGCCTGACCCTTTGTGCTGTTCCCCCTTCACCATGCCTTCCAGCAAGCATTTCAAGCCGTTGAAGCACATCCCTTTCCTGAAATCTAAAGGAGAAATACCTTGCTGATGCGGACAACCTCTCCAGATGCCTGTGCAACAACAAGAAGCCTGACTTGAAATCACCTGTTTTGACAGAAGGGTCAAACAACATGGTCTCTATCAGCCTGAAATCCGTATTTTCATGGTTTTCCAGGAGAAACATCGCCTTTAGCCTGCACTCATCGTACTCGCTTTTTGCATCCGAACATGTGGTAATCCCGCTTCCAAGGCCTATTTCGCACAAAACACCCACATTTTCCAGGTCTGTTCCCTCTCCTTTTAGAACTGGTGTTTTTGTTTCAGGGATCACAACTGTCCTGATCGGAACATTGAAAACAGCCTTTTTCTCAGGGCTTATAAAACCAATTGCCCCTGTGTAGATACCGCGAGGGGACTTTTCCTGCTCTGCGATAATCTCCATGGTTCGCACCTTTGGCGCCCCTGTTACAGAGCCACATGGAAAAAGCGCATTGAAGATATCCAATATCCGGGTTTGCGGCGCAAGCTCTGCATCTACAGTGGAGGTCATCTGAAACAAGGTCTCATAGCGTTCCACCTCAAAAAGTTTCACAGCCTTCACTGAACCTGTTACGGCAATACGGCCAAGGTCATTGCGCAGCAAATCCACTATCATTACGTTTTCAGCCCGATTTTTGGGGTCAGAAGCAAGCTCCTTGGCAAACCGTTCATCCTCATCAGCAGTTTTACCCCTTGCTGCAGTGCCTTTCATGGGCCTGACTGTTATGTGATTGTTATCCAGCCTGAAAAAAAGCTCAGGGGAAAGGGAAAGAGCGTGAAGCTCAGGGGTCTTTATAAAAGCGCCATACGACACCATCTGCCTTCGTCTCATGCCAAGATATAATTCTGATGGAGTTGCGCGCAGACTGAACCTGCCTCGCAAGGTGTAATTTACCTGATATGTATGACCATCTGCTATGTATTGCTGGATCGTCTCGACTCCCTTTTTATACTCATCCTCGCTCAAATCCAGATTAAACTCTTTGATTTTGCCATAGATGTTAACTGAGGATAAAGATAAATCTGATAAGAAAGCATCCTGATTATGCCGCCATATTTCAGGTATTGCAAATACCCCAAACCATGCAAGAGGATATTCAGGACAATGGCAGGAAAGCAGATGTTCAAGTCTTGGCTCAAGCAGGTAGCCAAATTCATAGGAAAAAAAGCCCGCAAGCCAAAAACCGTTTTTAATTGCAGAGTCCAGCGCTGAAAAAAAGGCTTCAAGGTTATCGCCGGGTCTGAAGGATAAAATGGAGACCAGATCTGTGAAGAGATATGAAAAACATTCAGTCTCAGTACATCGAATCGTATCCAAAAAGACAAATACGCTCTTACGCTCAAGTTGATCAAACAAACTCTCAAGAGAAGGCTGGCGTTTGGTATCGTCCATTTTTTTGCCAATCAAATAACTCCCAGGCGCTTCCAGCAATTACTCTTTGCCATTTTCCGCACGGCTTGCCTCCTGTTTTTCCATTTGTAAAGGGTTGAACAGGTTGTCCTGGAAGTGTTATCTGGCATTGGTCTCAATCGCCATGCAAAGTTCCTTATCGCTGACATCTGCTGTGATAAAGGTCTCTCCAAGGTCTTTAAGAAGCACAAAATGAACCCTTCCTGCCCTTGCCTTTTTGTCGCTCTTGGTAAGCATGGCAAGCCGCTCTGGAGTTGCGATAGAGGCAGGTATTATCACAGGAAGTCCAAAACTTTTCAGTAATCCTTTAAGCCTGTTGGCATTATCTCCGGTGAGCAGCCTTTTTTGCACTGAAAGCTCGGCTGCTACACACATGCCCATTGAAATAGCCTCTCCATGAAAAATGCTGTAATTGGATGCGGTTTCAATGGCATGTCCTACTGTATGGCCAAAGTTCAGAATCCGCCTGAGTCCTGACTCTTTTTCATCTGCTGCAACCACATCAGCCTTGTTTTGACATGAACGCGTGACGATTTCAATCAGGTTGTCAGGTTCAAGGGCAAGGATATCCTGCGCTTTTTGCTCCAGTAAATGGAACAATGGCAGGTCTCTTATGGCTGCATACTTCACTACTTCAGCAATTCCGTTTCTGATCTCAGAGGCTGGAAGTGTCCCAAGTACGCCTATGTCAGCCAGAACCATACAAGGCTGGTTGAAGGTGCCAAGCAGATTTTTGCCTTCAGGAAGGTCAACGCCTGTTTTGCCGCCGACTGAGCTGTCCACCTGTGCCAGAAGAGTGGTTGGAATCTGTATGAAAGGTATGCCTCGCATGTAGATGGAAGCCAGAAAACCTGTGACATCTCCCACGACACCGCCTCCCAGGGCAATAAGACAGGTCTGTCTGTCAGCCCCGAGCCTGACAAGATCGCGTGCAAGGGTTACAACTGTATCCATGTGCTTGGATGCTTCTCCGGCCTGAAAACATGCAAGTCCGGTCTTAAAACCGGCGTCAGTGAGCATCTTAAGCAGGTCTTCGCCCAGTAGATCTGCCACAGTGCTGTCTGTAACAATCACATAGCCAGTGGATGCCTGTAATTTATTGAGGTATGCGGGAAGCTCTGTCAGGAGCCCTGGACCTACTATTATGTCATAACTTGCCTTTCCAAGAGGCACATGAATCTTTGAATACATCTTATTTTCTCCAGAGATATATTCTAAGCGTTAGCGCGTTTCAAAAGCGCTTTCTGCTATTTCCTTCAACCTGGACATGACAGCATCAGCGTCAGGTATATCAGGTACATAAGGCAATATGGCAGAGAGGTCGGGCTGTTTTTTTACAGCAAGGCAGGCTTCCAGGTTCATCTCCTGGCGGTTGATGATATCTGTTGGGATTCCTGCGCTGATATCTGGACTGTCTAATGAGTTGAGAAAGCTCATGATCTCTGAAATGTCAAATTCCCTGCAAAACGCAGTGATTTCCTCTTCCAGTTCTGCTGCTTCATCCATCAACTCATCGCGCTTTGCATGATAATGCTTAAGGTCATAAAAAAGCTGATCGTAACTGTCAAGCAGTCTGTAGTAATAACGTCTAAAGGCTGTCCAGCCCCTTTCTTCCATGTCTTTTATTAGCCTTGCCCTGATTGTTTTTGACTCCACCACATACTCATCATAATAAGGCGGGTCGCCTTCCCATCCGATAATCTCCAAAAAGCTGTCAATAGCTGCTTTTTTGATCAGAATAGAATAAATCCGCACGAGGTCAGGTACAAGCCTTCTTTCATAAAAAGAAAGCAGGTAGTCAACATTCCTGTTTACTTCTTCTGTTCTGTCTTCAATGGATTTTCTTGCGCCGAAATATCGTTCTGCAATCTCTCGCTTGATTTGATATGCAAGCGCACTTGCTATGTCTTCAGACATGGTGGGGTCCTTTGTGTTGTTCTGAGTTGGTAAAGCCTTCAGGCTTGATAACAGGATTTTACAGAAAAAAACTTATGACAAGAATGTCAATGCGTCAACAGAAAACCATGTCATATCTTGTTTAAGCTATAGCTATATGGAATTTCCCCTTGACATTCAGGCAGATTTACTTTAGAAAATACCCTTCTATCACCTGTTAGATTTTGGGTGGATATCCAAAATGGATTTTTTATTTTTCCTGGAGTAATTAAATGGCAACGCCACTTCCAAAAGTGAATGAAATTGAACGTAAATGGTATGTAGTTGATGCTGCTGGCAAGACATTGGGCAGGCTTGCAACCCAGATTGCCCTCCGGCTGCGTGGCAAACACCATGCAACCTTTACCCCGCATCTTGACACAGGCGACTTTGTCGTGGTGGTAAATGCAAGCAAGGTGCTCCTTACTGGTAAAAAAATGGAGAACAAGATATATTACAGGCATTCAGGTTATCTTGGCGGTCTTAAAACAAAAACAGCCAAAGAAATGATAACCCAAAAACCGGAGGAGGTCATCCTGCTTGCAGTCAAAAGGATGCTTCCCAAAAATATCCTTGCCAGTCATCAGCTTAAGAAGCTGAAAGTTTATTCAGGCTCTGAGCACCCACATCAGGCTCAGACGCCTCAACAGCTTGAATTTTAAGTTAAAAAGCACGGGAGATAATATGGCAACAAAAGCGCTTTATGCCACAGGAAGAAGAAAGACTGCTGTAGCAAGGGTCTGGCTGAAGGCAGGCAGTGGCAAGGTTTTGGTAAATGCAAAAGAGTTTGATGATTATTTTACAGCGGATGCTGCTGCGAGAAATATCTCGCAATTTCCTTTTACAGTGACAGAAACCCTTGGCAAGTTTGACGTTCTGGCTACTGTTGCAGGCGGGGGCTATTCCTCGCAGGCAGAGGCCCTGCGCCACGGCATTGCAAGGGCTCTTTTGCTGGCTGATCCTGATTACAGGGTTCCGCTTAAAAAGGCAGGGCTCCTGACCCGTGACGCCAGGGAAAAAGAGCGTAAAAAATACGGCCTTGCCAAGGCTCGCAAACGCTTCCAGTACTCCAAGAGATAATTGCTGTGTTTCTGTTTGCTCTGTAATCCTTCCAATCAAGATCAGGGAAACTCGAAAAATGAGAAATTTTGTTCGAGGGTGCGGCGCGATAAGGTCAAAAATCGGAAGATACTTTCTGTGCATGAGCTTTTTTGACCGACCAGCAATACAACCATTGAGCGAAAGAATCAGTTTTCGAGGTTCTCTTGAGGCAATCTCTTGAATAAGATCAAGATAGGCATAATAGGAGGCTCAGGCTACACAGGGCTTGAGCTTCTGCGACTTTTATGCATGCATCCATGCGTAGAGGTAAGGTCTGTGACATCTCGAAGCCTTTCAGGCAAACGGATTTCGCAGCACTTCAATTCCCTGTCAGGCTATTACGAAGGTCTGGCTTTTACAGACCCTGACCCTGAAAAACTTTGCAGTGAGATTGACCTTGGATTTCTCTGTGTGCCTCATGGCGTTGCCATGGATGTAGCGCCACAATTGCTTGAGCGAGGGGTGAGAATTGTTGACCTCTCTGCTGACTTCAGGCTCAGGGATGCCAGCACATTTGAAAACTGGTATGGAGAGCACAGGGCAAAGAGTCTTCTTGCAACAGCGGTTTATGGCCTGTCTGAACACGCCAGGGATGATGTCAGAGATGCCAGGCTTGTTGCAAACCCTGGCTGTTATCCCACAAGCGTGCAGCTTCCCCTCATTCCTCTTTTACAACGGCAGCTTGTTTCCACAAAAGGCATTGTCATAGACTCCAAATCAGGCGCAAGCGGGGCAGGCAGAAGCCCGTCTCTTGCCACGCTTTTTTGCGAAGTGGAGGAGGCCTTCAAGGCATACAAAGTCTGCGAACACAGACATACGCCTGAGATAGAGCAGGGGCTGAGCCTTGCTGCAGAAAAAAAAGTTGTCGTAACTTTTACTCCTCATCTTGTGCCGATGACCCGTGGCATACTTTCGACTATCTATGTAGATGCAATAGAGGGCGTAACTACAGAAGACATGATCGCCTGTCTGAACGAGGCCTATCACAATGCGCCGTTTGTGCGCGTGCTTGAAAAAGGCCAGTTTCCCAATACTGCAAGCGTAAAAGGTAGTAACTTCTGTGACATCGGCCTCAAGCTCGACAACAGAACAGGCAAGGCAGTGATAGTATCGGCTATTGACAACCTTGTAAAGGGGGCTTCCGGCCAGGCTATCCAGAACATGAACATCATGTTTGGTCTTCATGAAACTACAGGTCTTTTAAGCCCGCCTCTGTACCCTTAATCCACACGCCGACCCCAAAAGGGGCAAAAAATGCGCAATATCAAGCTGACTCTTCAGTATGACGGCACTGCCTATCATGGGTGGCAGAGGCAGGTTAATGCATTGACTGTCCAGGAAACTGTCGAAAATGCTGCGAGCAGGATGACCGGAGAGCGTGTCTCAATTGTTTCAGCAGGAAGGACTGATGCGGGGGTGCATGCCCTTGGACAGGTTGCAAACTTCCTGACAGATTCTGCCATACCACTCGATGGATTTTTAATGGGCTTAAACAGCCTGCTTCCACAGGATATATCTGTTATTGATGTTGCTGAAGCACCCCTTTCTTTCCATGCCAGGAAAAATGCAATCAAGAAGCTGTATCGTTACCATTTGATCATGTCCCGGCACAGGCTTCCTGTGTTTTTAAACAGGGCCTGGGTTGTAAGAGAAAAACTGAATGTAGAGCATATGCGGCTGGCTTTGCCTTCTTTCGTGGGCGTCCATGATTTTTCAAGCTTCAGGGCAGCCGGAAGCTCTGTAAAGACATCTGTGCGAACGATTTTTGATTGCAGACTCGATGAAGCATCAAGTTCCTTTACTGTTCCGGATGAAAGCTTGCAACTGCTTTTTTCTGTTGTTGCTGATGGTTTTTTGCGTTATATGGTTAGAAACATTGTGGGACTGCTCTATGAGATTGGCACTGGGAAGAGAATGCCGGAGGATGTTGTCAGTATTCTTGCTGCCAGAGACCGTATTGCCGCAGGTATGACAGCGCCGGCTTGTGGATTGTATCTGGCGAAGGTTTTTTATTAACGATATGCCGACAATTTTAAGGACTGGACCATACTGGCTTTTTTTTACACAAGCGATAGGGACGAACCACAACATATTCATATTGAACGAGACGATAAAGTTGCCAAATTTTGGCTTGATCCTGTTAGATTATCTAATAGCAGCGGATTTAGTAGAATAGAACTCAGTAACATTCACAAAATTATTGATGAGCATAAGGCGAAAGTATTGAAGGCATGGAATGATTATTTTTCCTATTGAAATTGAAACGCCAAAAGCAGAAAATGTGCAAGTCACTAATGATACGTTGATTGTTGAACTAAGTGACGGTAGGACAATTTCAGCGCCACTGGATTGGTTCCCTCGTTTAGTCTATGCTACAGTTAAAGAGCGAGCTAACTGGCGATTAATCGGAAAAGGGCATGGCATTCATTGGGAGGACATTGACGAAGACATAAGTATTAAAGGATTGCTCGCTGGCAGATCGTCAACTGAAAGTCAAGCTTCTTTTAAAAAATGGTTAAAACAACGCTCTGTTTGCCGTCCACCTTCTTTCTCTGAATTATGTCAATCTTGTTAATAGGCTGATTGTTTTGTAATTTTTGGAACTTCCCTAAAGAAACTGAGAGGAAATAAACATGACATGGACACCACCGCTTGCTGAACGAGTACGTAACCTCAAACCATCTGTAACCCTTGCCATTGACGCCAAGGCAAAGGCCATGAAGGCCGAAGGTGTTGATATAGTCAATCTCTCTGTCGGAGAGCCTGACTTCGATACCCCGCAACATATCAAGGATGCCGCCCATAAGGCCATCGATGACGGTTTTACAAAATATACGGCAGTTGGAGGCATAATTGAGCTCAAGGGTGCGATTATAGACAAGATTAAAAATAACTATCAAATCCATTATAAACAGGAAGAGATAATGGTTTCCACAGGCGGAAAGCAGGCTATTTACAATATTTTGCAGGCCATTGTTGACCCTGAGGACGAGGTTATCATTCCTGTGCCGTACTGGGTTTCATATCCCCCTATGGTAGAGCTTGCAGGTGGAAAGCCTGTTTTCGTGCAGACAGATCCTGAAACTAACTTCGCCCTTGATGTTGGAAAAATTGGTGAAGCTTTGACTGCTCACACCAGGGCCATCATATTGAACAGTCCTTCCAATCCCACAGGCTCTGTTTTTACAAAAGAACAACTCAGGGATGTTGCGGAACTGGCAGTAATGCATGGTTTCATAATCATCTCTGACGACATCTACGATGCTGTGCGTTATGACGGCTGCATGTATGAAAATGTTTTATCTGTTTATCCTGAGGCAAAAGAGCATACCGTTCTTATAAATGGCGTGTCAAAAACCTATGCCATGACAGGCTGGCGCATAGGTTATGCGGCAGGGCCTGCATCGATCATCAAGGCAGCCACCAAAATACAGGGTCAGAGTACCTCTAACCCTAATTCCATCGCTCAAAAGGCTGCTGTTGCGGCATACACAGGAGAGCAGGGGTGTGTGACTGAAATGGTCACTGCCTTTGCCGAAAGACGCGCCTATGTCCTTAAAAGACTGGCTGCTATAGCTGGGGTGACTTGTGTGGAGCCTGCCGGGGCTTTTTATGTGTTTCCAGACATTTCAAGCTATTTTGACAAAAAAACCCCTGGGGGCAAGGTGATAGATGGCTCTCTTGCCCTTGCAGATTATCTGCTTGAAAGCGCCAGGATTGCAGCAGTGCCGGGTGTGGCATTCGGAGATGATCGCTTTATCAGATTTTCCTATGCAGCAAGCCTTGAGACCTTGAAAAAGGGCATGGATCGGTTTGAAGAGGCGCTTGGGATGCTTATTAAATCTTAAGGAGAGTTATGAAAACAGCTTTAATTACAGGGATCAGGGGGCAGGACGGGGCATATCTTGCCAAACTACTTTTAAAAAAGGGTTATGAGGTTTACGGCGCGGACAGGCGAAGCGGCGACTCAAGTAACTGGCGTTTGAAGGAGCTTGGCATTGAAAATGACGTAAAGATCGTTTACATGGATCTTCTTGAGCTCACAAACATCATGCGCACCATTGAGAAGATCAGACCTGACGAGGTTTACAATCTTGCAGCACAGAGTTTTGTAAAGGTCTCTTTTGATCAGCCAATTCTCACATCTGATATTGATGCAATGGGGGTTTTAAGGCTTATAGAGACCATTCGCACAGTCAAGCCTGACACACGGTTTTATCAGGCATCCACCTCAGAGATGTTTGGCAAGGTGTGTGAAACGCCGCAGACAGAGGCTACGCCATTTCATCCGAGAAGTCCTTATGGAGTAGCCAAACTTTTTGCCCATTGGACAACCGTCAATTACCGTGAATCATATGGTATGTTTGCCTGTTCAGGTATTCTGTTCAACCATGAATCCCCTCTTCGTGGGCTTGAATTTGTAACACGCAAGCTTACCCATTCCATAGCACGGATTAAAAAAGGATTGCAGGACAAGGTGGTTGTGGGAAATCTTAACGCCAAGCGCGACTGGGGATTTGCCCCTGAATATGTCGAAGCCATGTGGCGGATGCTCCAGCAGAAAGAGCCAGATGATTACGTGATCGCTACCGGTGAGACCCACACCGTTCGCGAGTGGATAGAATGCGCATTCGCTGCCGCAGGTTATGATATTTCCTGGGAAGGTGTGGGAATACATGAGAAAGGTCGGGATGCAAAGACAGGCAGGGAGCTTGTGGCGGTTTCCGAGGAGTTTTTCAGGCCCTGCGAGGTTGATTTGCTTGTCGGTAATATATCTAAGGCCATGACAAAGCTTGGCTGGAAACCTACCACCACCTTCAATAAACTGCTTGAGATAATGATCGAGGCAGATTTGCAAAGATCGTGCTTGTAATCTATTTTAATATCAATATCTCAACGTTAGCAAATGCAACTAAACACTATTTACAAAAGTGCTTCAGAAAAAAACAAACCAAAAAACCTGTCAAGCTTTTTTTTGTGTAGATGCATTTTTTAAAACTGGATAGTTACGAACGAAATTTCTATTTTCTGGAATTTCTCTGTATTATCTCAGCATTGCCACAAATATATTATTGCCTGCCTCAACAGGCAGATGCAGGTGTAAACCATCTCTTGTTGTGATTGATAAGCAGTTCTCGCTGCAGACTGACTGAACTACTCCCAAAGCCTGAGACGGCGGTTTGCCACCTTAAGATCTGAAGATTGCTCTGGCAATATTTCCATATTGACTCCACAAAGTTTTTTTGTTTTGCCTAAAAAATACCTTCTAAAAAAAGACGGCAGAACTGACCGTCAAAATCCTGTATATCAATGCAGGGAAGTTCCCTGCTGATATTCTCGTAAAAAGTCAAAATACGCATTTACCATACAGTTTGCCTATCCTGCAATTTTTATAGCACAGCTAATTTTATAAGTCAAGCCTAAAAAATCTACATTTTAATATCTCTTCAGATTTCCCCTTGATTTCCCCTGAAAATAAGCTATTATCCTGCCTTATCAAAAAGGGCCGTTAGCTCAGTTGGTAGAGCAGTTGACTCTTAATCAATTGGTCCCAGGTTCGAATCCTGGACGGCCCACCAATTTCACGCACACCAAAAAAAAACAGAACTGACAATCAAGAAGATAACCGTCAACGCCTGAGATCGCCTGACAAAAAAATCATGACAGTGGGAGTTAAATCTGCCAGCAAAAGAGATTAAACCGCTGATCTTTTTTTGAAATGTCGACAGCAGTTGCCCAACTCAGACCTAATCTGAAAACATCTATTTCAAAATATCCATAACACTGGATAGCCGAATTTCCCGAAAAACTCTGAGTTTTTTATTCCTTTTTGGTTACATCTTGTTGAAAAAGGTGTTATAAAGGCAATTTTTATATATTATACATGAGAAAATCATTCTCAAAGGAACAGCATTAATGACGTCAGAAATGTTTAGAAATGTAGCGATCATCGCCCACGTTGACCACGGAAAAACCACCCTTGTGGACGCCATGCTATGGCAGAGCGGAACATTCAGGGAAAACCAGCAGATCATGGAAAGGGTGATGGATTCAAACGTCCTAGAACGCGAGAGAGGCATAACCATTCTTGCAAAAAACACCTCTATCTTTTATGAAAATGTCAAGATCAACATCGTTGACACGCCGGGACACGCTGATTTTGGCGGAGAGGTGGAAAGAAGCCTTCAGATGGTGGATGGCGTCATCCTGCTTGTGGACGCGGCTGAAGGCCCCCTGCCCCAGACCCGTTTTGTGGTCAGTAAGGCGCTGGAGCTGAAGCTTCCGTTCATACTCGTCATCAACAAGATTGACAGGCAGGATGCCAGGGCCCCAGAGGTGTTAAATGAGGTCTATGACCTTTTTATTGACCTGGATGCCTCTGAAGAACAGCTTGAGTTTCCTGTACTCTACACCAATGCAAAAAAAGGCACCTCAAGCCTGTCTCTGGAAACGCCAGGGGAAAACCTTAAACCCTTGTTCGATGCCATTCTAAAAACCCTTCCTCCCCCTGACTGCGATGTGAATGCCCCACTTCAGCTTTTGATCACAAATCTTGATTACAACGACTATGTTGGCAAACTCGCTGTGGGCAGGGTCTTTAACGGACGTATCAAGGCAGGCGCTACTTACGGCATCGCAAAGGAATCCGGCACGGTAAGGGAAAAAGTGGCAGTGCTTTACACCCACGAAGGGCTTGAAAGAAAAGATGTACAGGAGGCCCAGGCAGGAGACATTGTGGCAGTGGCAGGCATTGAACAGGTAGCCATAGGAGATACCATCGTTGATCTGGATGATCCAAGACCCATGCACAGGGTTGTGGTGGATGAGCCCACCATTGCCATGGTATTTTCTGTCAATAGCTCACCTTTTGGCGGAAGGGAAGGAAAATACGTAAACTCCCGTCAGATCAGGGCAAGACTTGAAAAAGAAGCGCTCCACAATGTGAGCCTCAAGATTGAGATACTCGGCACAGACGAGTTCAGGGTCATGGGCAGAGGCGAGCTTCAACTTGCTATCCTTATTGAGACCATGAGGCGCGAGGGCTTTGAAATGAGCGTTTCAAAGCCTGAAATCCTCACAAAAGAGATTGACGGGGCTCTTTACGAGCCGATGGAGCTGGTTGTCGTGGACTGTCCAGAGGAGTTTGTAGGGGTCGTAGCACAGCACCTTGGCTCAAGACGCGGAAAAATGCTCAAGATGAACAACCCCGGGCATGGCCGGGTAAGACTTGAATTTAAGGTGCCTTCCAGAGGACTTATCGGTTTTCGATCCACCTTTCTCACTGACACAAGGGGCACCGGCATATTAAACAGTCTGTTCAATGGCTATGAGCCATGGCAGGGGCCGATCCCTGGCAGGACATCAGGGGCACTCGTCTCTGACCGGGCTGGCAAGACCACCAACTACGCCCTGTTTCACCTCCAGCCGCGCGGTGTACTCTTTCTCGGCGCAGGAATTGATGTCTATGAAGGCATGATCGTCGGGGAACACAACAGGGACAACGACTTAGACGTCAACGTGTGCCGTGAGAAAAAGCTCACCAACATGCGCGCATCAGGCTCTGACGAGGCATTAAGGCTTGTGCCTGCCCAGGAGATGGGGCTTGAAAAGGCGCTGGAGTGGATTGATGCCGATGAGCTTGTGGAGGTCACTCCAACCCAGATCCGGATGAGAAAAACCATACTTCAGGCAACTCAACGGTACAAAAACAGTGCGACAAAGGCATAACCCGGAAGAAAACCAGCCCAAATGCCCTCTAAACGAACGGGATTTACAGCTCAGGATAGCCACTGAGATAAAAAAAAGCTTTCCTCTGCTTGGAAGCATACTAATCGTCCTGTTCCTGCTGGATTATTCCGACTTCACAAGGTTACAGATATATCAGAAAATTATCATTCCCTGCGCGAGGCTTCTGGCTGTGATCTCGGTGGTGCTCTTTGTCTCCTCAGTAGTCGAGGCAAGGGGCTGGTCAAAGGCTGTGGCAGGTTTCTTCATGCCTGTATTAAGGCTTGGCAGACTGCACGAAAGAAGCGTGACAGCCTTCGTGACAGCCTTCTTTTCTGGCGTGGCAGCCAACACCATACTTGCAGAGGCGCATCAGGATGGAAAAATAGGCAAAAAAGAGCTGTTTCTGGCCAATATTATGAATCTCGGCATACCTGGCTACACACTTCACCTGCCTACTGCCGCTGCCATCATCATGCCGATGATCGGCAGGGCAGGCATGATCTATCTTGGCCTGACCTTTTCAGCAGCATTTTTAAGGACGTTTCTGGCTATTTTAATCGCAAGATTCAACCCTGACTGCCCTGACGGCCTTTCATGTCCTGCGGATAACATCTCCGACATGCAACTTGACATCAAGGCAGGAGAAAACAAAGACAGGAGGAAGACAGATGACCTCACGCTGAAAGACATTTTTTTGAAGCAGGTCACCAAAAGGATGTGGCGCATTGCAGTCTATACCATCCCGATTTTTACGCTTGTGGCGGTCATGCAGCAGAAGGGCTTTTTTGCATGGCTTAATGAAAAAACGGCTGACCTGATCCCCTTTACCTCTTCAGTTCTGCCTGTTGAGGCAGCGTCAGTCGTGGTCTTCAGCATCGCATCCGAGTTTACGGCAGGGGCTGCCGCTGCTGGCGCCATGCTTCAGTCCGGCATCCTGACTGAGTCCCAGATCGTGCTTGCACTTCTCATCGGAAGCATCCTCGCAACCCCGATAAGGGCGCTCAGACACCAGCTCCCTTCCTATCTTGGCGTGTTTAACCCTCTTATCGGCGCGCAGGTGCTGGTTGTGGGCCAGGGCATCAGGATATTGAGCATAATGTTTGTGGCAGCAGGGTATTACTTCTTTCTGTTATCGTAACTATTCAGCAGTGCCCCATCTGCTAACTATTCAGCAGTGCCCCATCTGGCTGCGTCATCGGCCTACTCATACGCAGACACAGCACACTTCGCAGGCATCTTCC
>DYLC01000097.1 GCA_020722285.1 Desulfobulbus propionicus
GTAAACAACAATTTCCTTGATACCCCATATTTTTAGAATACGTATGTGTGAAGCTGTAACGACTGTGTCTTTCGAGATTAAAAATTTTCCGCTGCAGTCTATCACATTGTAGTAATTTTTACAGCTCCTAGTAACATGAAATCCTTGAAGTAGCTATAACTGAGATGTAAGTTGTGACCTGATAATATCATATCGGCAGTTGTCTCCAAAACCTTATTTTTCAAGCCAGCCTCAAGATACAGGTAAAAGGGTGATAATTGAGAAAGGAAAAAATTATGTATCGCAAGATGCTCGTGTTGCGATTTTCAGCTGAAACCACAGGTGAGCCCATTGTATGTAATTTAAGCAGAGACTTTAACCTTTGTTTTAATATTCTGAGGGCGCAGATAGTGCCGGGAGAAGAGGGCATCATGGTGCTCGAAATCTCAGGAAATAAGAGAGATGTCATAAGAGGGCTGAGCTATCTCAGGGCAAAAAGCGTAACAATAAAGCCTGTTGAACGTGAAATCCGTAAAAATAATGATATCTGCATTCAATGCGGGGCATGCACAGGGATATGTCCGACTAAAGCCCTTTCCATTAACAGACAGACCATGGAGGTGCTTTTTGATCCGAAACTCTGCACTGCCTGTGAGATGTGTGTATCTATCTGTCCTGTCAAGGCAATGGAGATCAGGTTTAGCAAGGAATTAATGCCATATCTTTGATTTCTTCAAAATATTATGAATTCTAAAAGGGCCCTTGTAGCCATAAGCGGCGGGGTGGACAGCGTCGCTGCCTGTTTGCAGCTTCTGGATGCGGGTTGGGAGGTGGAGGCATTTCACCTTTTAATACCTGGCAAAGGATTAACAAGCCAGTCTGCGGTCGAAACAGAGCTTCAACGAATCAAAAAAATCACCTCTGTTCTGGGGATAAAACTCCATTTTGTTGACAAAACAGATGTGTTTCATGAACGTGTAATTGCCTATTTCATGCAGGGTTATGCCCTTGGACAAACCCCTAATCCATGTGTTATCTGTAATCCTGATTTTAAAATTGCTTCAGGCGTTGCGGTAGCCGAGGCGCTTGGCATAAAATTTATAGCCACCGGACACTATGCCAGGAGTTTCTGTGATAGCAGGGGGTGCAGTCTGTTCATGGCAAAGGATAAGCAGAAGGATCAGTCATATTTTTTGCACCGCATCCCCCAGGCCTGGTTTGCAAGCCTGTTATTTCCCCTTGGAGAGATCACCAAGAGCGAGGCAAAAAAAAACGTAGCCAGGAAAGGGCTTGCTGACTTGATTCATAAGGAAAGCCAGGATATCTGTTTTTTTTCTGGCGATTACAGGCAATTCCTGGCCTCTCATGGCATGAAATTTCGTCCTGGCCAGATTGTGACCACAGATGGCAAGGTTCTTGGCAGACATCAGGGGCTTATCGCATACACAATCGGACAGCGACATGGTCTTGGACTCCCTGACAGGACGCCATTTTATGTGATCAGGTTAGACATTTCTAAAAACCAGTTGATAGTTGGGAAAAAAGAAGAGCTCTTCAAGTTAAATTGCCGGGTTAAAGATGTAAACTGGCTTGAATCATTTGAAACATGGCCTGAAAAAGTAAATGTGAAGTTGCGTTACAGACATCCAGGCGTGTTTTGCAGGGTTATCTTGTCTCCAGACATAGGACTGTCAGTAACTTTTGAAACAGCTCAGGCTGCTGTCACACCCGGACAGTTTGCAGTTTTTTATCATGAAGACAAGGCGCTTGGCGGTGGGGTGATATGCGCGTAGCCGCCTATACCCTTGGCTGCAAGGTGAATCAGTTTGAGACAGAGATCATACTTGAGGCGTTCAGGGAAAGGGGCCTTCAGGTGGTAAGCGCCGACCAGCAAGCTGATATTTACGTAGTCAATTCCTGTGCGGTGACATCCAAGGCGGCATACCAGTCCAGACAGGCCATAAGCCGTATCAGTTCCAGGACAAAAGGAGCCAGCATCGTTGCCACAGGCTGTCATGTCCAGACAGAACCGGAAAAACTGCTGGCATCTGTCAAAAAAACTGCCCTGCTTGTGGATAATGTCAACAAGGATCGCATCGTAGATATTGCGCTTGCATGGCAGACAGGTCAGACAGGCTGTTTTTGCAGTCCTATCAAAGAGTTGCCTGTTCTTAAACCTTTCTTGATCCAAAAGCCTCATGCCAGAACCAGGGCTTACATCAGGGTTCAGGACGGATGTGAGGCCTTCTGTTCCTATTGCATTGTGCCTTTTGCAAGGGGCAGAAGTAGAAGTCTCCCCCTTGCTTATGTTCGTGAACAAGTAGAGAGATTTGCAGCTCATGGCATAAAAGAGGTGGTTATCACAGGCATTCATGTTGGTTTTTATGGCGCTGATCTTACCCCACAAACCAATCTTCTCGCTCTGATCTCTTTTCTTTGCCAAGCGTTTCCAGACATACGCTTCAGGCTCAGCTCCATTGAGCCTAATGAGGTGACAGATGAACTGCTTGATTTCGCCAGCGCTACTCCAAATTTCTGTCCCCACTGGCACATTCCGATGCAAAGTGGCTCTGACGTCATCCTGCACCTGATGAAGCGTAGGTACAGTTCCGGATTTTATGAACATCTTCTATGGAAAATACACAGTTATATGCCTCGCGCCTGCATAGGGGCTGACGTGCTTGTGGGTTTTCCGGGTGAAAATGAAACGGAGTTTCAAAAAACGCTTGAACTGCTCAAAAGACTTCCTGTGTCTTATATCCATGCATTTCCATTCTCCGCCCGCCCCATGACTGAGGCATTTTCCATGAAAAATCAGATTGATGGGAACATAAGAGCCTCAAGGGTCAGGCTGCTTAGAGACCTTTCAGAAGAAAAACGGCATGCCTTTATTGTGCAACAATTGGGAGATATTGTGACATGTCTTGTTGAAAAAAGAATCCTATCAGATAATAAAGATAAATGCTTATGGTATGGTCACAGTGAAAATTATATTCCCATTGAGCTTTCAGCCGATTATAATGCGGAACTTTCAAATAAAGCAGTGGCTGTAAGGCTTGAAGATATAAAAGCAGGCATGGCAGTCGGCACCTTCAGGTAAACAATCTTTTTCATTTCATAAGGAGGAAAACAAATGAGCTACATCAGTGAAATACATGCAATGGAGATACTAGACTCCAGGGGCAATCCAACAATTCGAACGTTTGTGGAACTGGAAGACGGAACAAGCGGTGTGGCCTCAGTCCCATCAGGGGCGTCCACAGGGGAAAATGAGGCTGTGGAGCTTCGGGACAACGATGCCAGCCGATACAAGGGAAAGGGTGTGCTGAAGGCAATCAGCAATGTTGAAGAGATTATTGCACCCCGTCTTAAAGGTCTCAACGCCATGAATCAGCAGGAAATTGACACGATCATGTGTGACCTGGACGGTACGCCAAACAAGAACAAACTCGGCGCAAACGCAATTCTGTCTGTGTCCATGGCCATTGCAAGGGCTGCATCCTCAAGTATAGGTATTCCTCTGTACATGTATCTTGGCGGGGTATGCGCTAACCGTCTGCCGCTGCCTATGATGAACATCTTAAATGGCGGGAAACATGCGGATTCAAGTGTGGATTTTCAAGAGTTCATGATAATGCCTGTTGGCGCATCTTCCTTTGCCGAGGCGCTCAGGGCTGGCGCTGAAACCTTCCATGCCCTCAAATCCATCCTGTCATCCAAGGGATACAACACCTCTGTAGGAGATGAAGGCGGCTTTGCGCCTCATCTCAAAAGCAATGAGGAGGCCTGCGAGCTCATAGTGCAGGCGATTGAAAAGGCCGGATATCTGCCAGGAGACGAAATCTCCATAGCCCTTGATGTTGCTGCCAGTTCTTTTTACAGCAATGGCAAATACCTTCTTGATCGCTCAGGCGGTGGAGAGAAGACATCTGAAGAGATGGTGGAACTTCTGGCTGGATGGTGCGAAAAATATCCGATCATCTCTATTGAAGATGGTCTTCATGAGACAGACTGGGATGGCTTCAGGATGCTAACTGAACGCATAGGTTCTGATGTGCAGATAGTAGGCGATGATCTGTTTGTCACCAACGTGGAATTCATTGAACAGGGCATCATGATGAACGCTGCCAATGCAGTACTCATAAAGCTAAACCAGATTGGCACTGTCAGTGAAACTGTTGAGGCGATCCGTATGTGCAGATCTGCGGGCTGGAACTATGTGGTTTCTCATCGCTCTGGCGAGACCGAGGATGACTTTATTGCTGACTTCACTGTGGCAATGGATGGTTGTCAGATCAAGACAGGCTCTACCTCCAGAAGTGAACGTATTGCGAAATATAACAGACTGCTTGAGATAGAGGCTGAACTGGGCTATGCAGCGCAGTATGTCTCTCCGCTTTAAAAACTTTACCAACATAAACAAGGAGATAATAAATGAACATTTTACTTATAGGTTGCGGTTCATACATGGAAACAGGTTATGCTTGTCCTGGAGAGTATAAGTGCCTGAATGCGGTGGTTGAAAAAAATGGTCCGTTTGCAAACTATGAAGACCCAAAAGTAGTTGGTTTTCTGCGCTGCAAATGTCCGGGCCGCGCCACTTTCAATAACATCGATATGGTAATGAAGAATGTAAAGGTTGACGCTGTGCACCTGACAAACTGTATGGTCAAGGCCACGCCAATGTGCAAAAATCATAACTTTGAAGAACTCAAGGCTATGATTGAAGAGAAGTTTAAGATTCCATGCGTGCTTGGAACACATACCTACGGCTAAGGAGGAAAGGTGGCGATTTTTTTTCAGAAAGCCCAGATAGTCTTTGAGGAACACCCAAAATATCAAGGTGTTAGAATAGCAAAGATGGTTACATCCCAGCAAAGTGCGCAGGCTGGTGTCTCAATGCTTGAGATAGCTTCGGGCATTGAGATTCCAATCCATACTCATGACACGCAGATTGATTCCATACATGTTCTGGAGGGCTCAGGCAAGGCGTATATTAACGAAGACTGGAAGCCAATTGGTGCTGGAGATTATATATTTGTTCCTGCAAAAGAAGAGCATGGCGTTAAAAATGATGGGCAGGCAATGCTTAAGCTGTTTATTGTGCATAGTCCGCCACTTTTTTAGCATTGGTAAGTTTCAGAAATTGCCATCAAACAAAATTTTTATTTTTTGAAACTATCCTTGATTAACTCAGGGCAACCTTCTTAAACCAAGGGGTTGCCCTGTTTTTTTGTACTACCAGAACTTGAGCATTTTGTACTATCCTGCCGTCGCTAGTGTTTAGTTGCATAAACTAAACGATAAATTGTATACTGTGGCAACCCTTTCAAAGGAGGTTGCCATGGGCAGAAAAGCACCAATACCGCG
>DYLC01000098.1 GCA_020722285.1 Desulfobulbus propionicus
TGACATCCGGCAACAGCGCTGCAAGATAGATTGTTTTGATGGCGTCGCAAAAAGTCGCCAACCGAAAATGAAAGGGGTCAGAGTAAGATTAAATGTAACTATCCAGTATAATGCCAAAAACGAACGAAAACCACCGTGCTGTAACTATCCAGCAGCACCCATCTGCTGCGTCATCGGCCTGCTCATGAGCAGGCAGCACACTTAGCAGGCCTTCTTCCCTGCAGACATTGCGGAGCGGAAGATATCTTTGTAAATATACCTTCTGGAAGGAGACTTACGACAATGACAAAAATCAATGAAACAGGTTTCTCCAGTAATCAGCAAAAAGGTCATGTGGCAGAAGGCACAAGCCTAAATATCAGAAGACGTCTGATGGTTGCGACTGACGGGTCTTTGTGTTCTCAGAAGGCGCTTGAATTCTTAAGCTTTCTTTATGCTCAAACCCCTGATGTGGAGTACAACCTTACGACCTCACTCGTTCCGCTGCCTTCCTATCTTCAACAGGGAGCTTCTTCCCTGAAGGCAGAGTATGACCGCTTGGACAAAATAGAAGAGTTTGAAAAGAAACGGGTGGAGGAGGCCAACTCCATCCTGGGCGCAGCCAGAAGGCTGCTGGAAAAGGCAGGTGTCCCCAAGGAGTCCATTCACGACAAAGCCCTGCTCTCTGTACAGAGCATTGCCAAGGGGCTTGTTGCTGAGGCATATTCCAGAAATGTGGATGCGTTGGTCATGGGCAGGCGTGGGCTTGGGCAGGTGGCGGCCTATCTGCTTGGAAGCATTTCAGAGGCTGTTGTCTCCCAGATAAAGGGCATACCCATCTGGCTTGCAGGCGAGCCGGTTATGAGCAGGAAAATTCTTGTTACCATGGATCTCTGCGATAACTGCCACAAGGTGGTGGACACGGCAGCATTTCTTTTTTCCGGCATATCAGGGCTGGAAATAACGCTTTTTCACGTCACACCAAAATTCAGGCCGTTTCTCGCCCCTGAAAAATCAGCATCAGCCGACGAGATGGACAAGGTTTTTCAGAAAGAGAACGAGGTGTTGATAAAAGATGGATTCAGGCATTGCGCTGACATCATAACACAGGCAGGTGTTAAAGGCCATCTGGAGTGCAAGGTTAAATATGGCAGCGCAAGCATTGCCGGTGAAATCATGGATGAGTTTGAAGCAGGGGGCTATTCTACATTAGTATGTGGAAGGCGCGGGGTTGGAGGCTGGGATATGCTTTTCCCTGGCACGGTTTCGAGCCGTCTTTTGAAGCTTTGCCAAAAGGGGTCATTGCTCCTCGTAACCTGACGTGTACTTATCTGGCGATGACATAGGCAAATGCAGGCCATGGCTGGCGCTTCAATCCATTCCAGGCGTTGGAGACGCTGCCGTCAGGCAGCTTGTAGCCCATTTTTGTTCTGCTGAGGCTGCGCTGAAGGCCGTTGAAACACGCACTCGCGGGTTGGATTTTTTGCACTCCAGGGCCAGAGCGTTTCTCGCACAGGGAGCAAGGCCGGACTATCCATTGGTTGACAAGGCATGTGAGGCGCTTGCGTCTTCAAAAATATGGATGCTCACATTTCAGGATGCTGCCTATCCGAAAAGCCTGAAGGTTTTGAAGGACCCTCCGCCTGTGATATATGGCCTTGGGCGCATGGAGCTTCTGTACCGTGATTCTGTTGCCATAGTCGGGGCAAGACAGTCTTCGTCCTATGGCAACAGGCTTGCCTTTGAAATGGCAAGGGATATCGCCTCTAAAGGGATAGCTGTTGTGTCAGGCCTTGCAATGGGTATTGACTTTGCAGCGCACCAGGGCGCTCTTACAGCAGAAGGCTCAACCATAGCTGTAAAGGGCTGCGGGATCGATGTCTATTACCCCAGACATGACAGGAGAGTTCTTGATGCGCTTGGGCAAAACGGCCTGATAATTTCGCAGTTTATTCCCACATTTTCCCCTGATGCCAGAAATTTTCCCATCAGAAACAGGATTATCAGCGCCCTTTCAAAGGGCGTTGTAGTGGTGGAGGCAGGGCTTAAAAGTGGCTCCATGATAACCGCATCCTGCGCCCTGAACCAGGGCAAGGATGTGATGGCGGTACCTGGAAGTGTGCTGTCATCCTCAAGCGCAGGTACAAACTGGCTCATAAAACAAGGCGCTATGCTTGTTGAAAATGCAACGGATGTGCTGAACTATCTGGGCATCGAATCAAAGCCCGGCAATAGGCATGAGTCTGTAAGGACAGGTTCAGATATTGACCGACAGGCATTGCAGCGGAGGTGCGCATCTGTTAAATGCATCAGGGCAGATGCCGCGCTGCAGGACGGCAATATCATGGCCGGACGTCATACAGTGGATTTGTCTGATGATGAAAAAAAAGTCCTGAGCTGTCTTGCTTCAGAACCAAGGCATTTTGACGATATCTCCCATGAAGCAGGCATGGAGATACCAAAGCTCAGCGCAGTGCTTATTGAGATGGAGTTGAAAGACCTTATTCAGGCTATGCCAGGTCAGTTTTATGTGATGATCTAAAAGTATTGTTATTTTTAAGAAGGAATTTGTCCATGAAAAAAGGATTAGTGGTTGTCGAGTCACCCACCAAGGTGCGGACTCTTAAAAAATATCTTGGAAATGCCTTTAATATATTGGCTTCTGTCGGTCACATCAAGGACCTTCCCAAAAGCAAGCTCGGCGTTGAAATAGAACAAGACTTTGCCCCAAGATATGAAACCATAAAAGGCAAGGCAAAGGTGATAAAAGAGATAAAAGATGCTGCCACCCAGGTCGAGGACATCTATCTCGCGCCTGACCCTGACCGGGAGGGCGAGGCCATTGCCTGGCACATACGGAATGAGCTCAAAGGCCCTAAAAACAAAGGGCTTCGCTTCCACAGGGTCATGTTTCGTGAGCTGACTGAAAAGGCCATCAAGGAGGCGATGGCAGCGCCGACAGAGCTTAATGAACACAGGTTTGAATCCCAACAGGCAAGGCGCATCCTTGACCGTCTGGTGGGCTATCAGATATCGCCTATCTTGTGGCAGAAGGTAAAGCCAGGACTTTCAGCAGGCAGGGTGCAGTCAGTGGCGGTCAAGCTCATCTGTGACAGGGAGAAGGAAATCAAGGCCTTTGTGTCGGAGGAATACTGGACAGTAGAGGCTGAGCTTAAAAAGCAGGGGACAAAACAGGCCTCATTTGTTGCCAAGGTGATCCAGCACAAGGGCAAAAAGCTTACCCTGTCCAATGAGGATGAGGCCAGAGAAGTGACAGATGCGCTTCAGTCCGCAGAATATATTGTAAAAAAGGTTCAGAAAAAGGAGCGTATCAGAAATCCGGCTGCTCCTTTCATCACAAGCACTCTTCAACAGGAGGCAGCGCGCAAGCTGAGGTTTTCTGCCAAAAAGACCATGACCCTTGCCCAGAGGCTTTATGAGGGCATCGAGCTTGGGGATGAAGGTCCTGTCGGGCTGATCACTTACATGCGAACTGATTCCACCCGGTTAGCTGCTGAGGCTGTGGATGCGGCCAACGCCTTTATCCTTGAGAGGTATGGCAAGGAGTTTCTGCCTGCAAAAAAGGCGCAGTATAAAAAATCTGCGCAGGCTCAGGATGCCCATGAAGCTATCAGGCCCACCTCTGTTTTAAGAAAACCAGAGGACATGAAGGCATTTCTGGAAAAAGATGCGCTATTGCTCTATGAGCTTATCTGGAAGAGGTTTCTGGCTTCACAGATGGCGCCTGCAATCATAGATCAGACCCAGGTGGATATTGCAGCAAAAGACTATCTGCTCAGGGCAAGCGGTTCAGTAATCCGGTTTCCAGGCTTTATGGTGTTATATATTGAGCAAACCGACGATGAAGACAGGAACGAACTATCGGATGATGCAGAGGTCAAGTTGCCTGTGCTTGAGGAAGGAGAGGGACTTTCGCTCAAAAAGCTCTTGCCAAAGCAGCATTTCACCCAACCCCCTCCACGCTATTCCGAGGCGAGCCTGATAAAAACCCTGGAGGAAAAGGGGATAGGAAGGCCAAGCACCTATGCCGCCATTATGGCCAATATCATTGACCGGGAATATGTCAGCCTTGTGCAGCGCTATTTTGTACCCACTGACTTAGGAATGCTCGTGACTGATCTTCTCAGCGGACATTTTGCAGACATTGTCAATACAGAGTTTACCGCCGCCATGGAAAAGCAGCTTGATGAGATCGAAGAAGGCAATGTCAACTGGGTGGAGGTGCTTAAAAAATTCTATTCTTCGTTTCAGGCGCAACTCGAAACCGCCAAATCAACCATGCGATCCATTAAACGCACAGGGATTGCCACAGATTTGATATGTGAAAAATGCGGCCTGCCAATGGTGATCAAATATGGAAAAAGCGGGGAGTTCCTAGCCTGTTCCGGCTATCCTGAGTGTAAAAACGCCAAGAATTTTGAAAAGGATGCCTCTGGTAAAATAAAAATCCTGGACAAGCAACAGGAAATGCCTGAAGTTGAGCCGTGTGAAAAATGTGGCTCGCCAATGGTACTCAAAAAAGGGCGTTACGGGGAATTTCTCGCATGTTCAGGATATCCGGCATGTAAGAATATCAGGGCTATCTCAAGCGGAGTACCATGTCCTGAGCCTGGCTGCACAGGCACTCTTACAAAAAAACGCACAAAGGTAGGACGTTTTTTTTACGGTTGCAGCAAATACCCTGACTGCACCTATGCGACATGGAACGAACCTGTCAATGAAAAGTGTGAGTTGTGCGGCTTCGGCATCCTGGTAGTGAAAAAAGATAAAGATGGAGTGGAATTTTTAGCCTGTCCGCAGAAAGGCTGCAATTTCAAGAAAAACAGAGGAGCAGGAGAAAATCCAACCTGATGTGAGTTTTTAAAGGGTGGTTCCAAAAAATAGAAATTTTGTTCAAGGGCAAGGCGCGAGGGCAAAAGCGCAGCATACTCCCTGTATGTGAGCATTTTCAGCCTCAAAATAACACAGCCATTGGGCAAAAGTGCATTTTTTGGAACTTCCCTTTAGCTTTCCAAGCCTTGCCTTTTATCGCAAGGCGCGATTCACTATGGATAAGGCAGCGACTTGAACCGAGCTGATATGAGTCCTTACAGTTTTGCAGATACTGCCCCTCGAATTTCTGTCCACAGAAAGCCTGTCAAAAGAAGAAAGCAGACAAATAGGTATAGTGTACCTATATTTTGCTATATTTTGTCCCATTTTTTTGTCTTGACAACGGGAAATAGTTCATTGCATGGTGCTTAGCTACTCAGACACCGATTTTTTTGAGCATGTAGACCTGAGAGGATTTCATGCTTCCAAGTAACTTAACTTAACTTGTTGAAATTGCGTATTTTTGATTTTCACC
>DYLC01000099.1 GCA_020722285.1 Desulfobulbus propionicus
TATCAAGTGATAATCCTGCGCCTTTATAAACCCCTCTTAACCTCCCCTTCGCAGGGGAGGAGAGGGATTTGGAGGGAGTTATGTGCTGAATTAAAGTGTAACTTCGTGCGGTTCACAGGTATTGTTAAATCTGCGTATCTCATTAAAACTGATTACGGAAGCATTCAGACTAAAATTCAATAGCAAGCTGCGTAGTGAACTGATCCGCATCTTCGTCTGTACCACCGTCTTTTTCAGAGTAATCCTTGTCATGGAGATACTCAAAGCCAAGCGTGGTATATTTGAATATGCCAAACTTAAGCCCTGCAAGATATCTGTGCCTTGGCAGCTCAAGACCAACCGCCTCCCTTGTGCCCTGATAGCCAAGGGCAAACGTGGTCTCTGTGCCCATAAGATCAAAGGCGTATGATCCTTCCAGATTCCAGGCAGCAGGTCTTGCGCCCTGTTCCCTGAAGTCGAACTCGCCATCCTCGAAGTCACTTGTGGCGCTCACATATTCACCTATTAACCCGAAAGACCCATAGTTGGCCACAAGGCTTGCGTATGCCCCACCCACCAAGCTGTCCAACTCTCCAGAGACGCTTTCAGAAACAGCATCAGACAGCGTATCCGAGTCAGCCATGTTGCTGACATAGCCAGTGCTTATGTCTAAGCCCATTTCATCAGCCTCAAACTTGTATCCGATATTAAGCCCCAGCGAGTTTATGGTATCGTCTTCACCATCGCTTTCTTCCTTCACATCGCCATTATAAGCAAACACGGAACCATAAAATCCAAGGGTTTCAAAGCCGATCTGAACAGCGCTCTCTCTTGTTTCAGCCAGCTCAAGGGTGAGGCTGTCCTGAATCATGTTGGATTCAAACACGCCGAAAGGCACATACATCTTGCCAACGTTCATGAAAACAGGAAACTTTTCGGTATTTCCAATCGTTATATAGCCCTCATCCAGATCAACAGGCTCTGTGTCATCTTCCTCCCACAACAAAAGTACATGACCTTTTACGAACTCGTGAATCTTGACGTCCATGCCAAGCTCCATAGTTGCAAGTGTGATGTCGCTTTCATCAACATTATTATAACTACGTCTGGAAAACGCCTCTGCCTCCAGAAGACCGTGCAGCTCCACAGCCTCAGCTAAAGCCATAACAGGGGTTAAGGTCTCTTCTCCTGCATTAGCCCCAGATACCACCTCAGCAGACGGCTCGCTTTTTTCTTTTTTCATCTTAGAAAGCTCTGCCTCAACCTTCTGGAGCCTGGCTGTCAGGGCCTGGTTTTGCTCAATAAGGGCCTGAACCTGCGCATCTGAAACCTCCGCAAAAACAGGTCCGGCAACCGCCAGAGATACAAGCATAAAAAAGACAGTAGCCAACATCTTATGTTCGTTGCCACGACCACATGACAAATGCTTTCTGGTGTTATCCATGCACCCTGAACAACCAGAGCAGCAATCAGCAGGGTTGCAAAACCCCTTATATATGCGAAAAATAACCCATCCCAGAGCCAACAAAAACAACACTCCCACTGCCAATGATTCCATTTTTTTCCTCCTGATTTGTTTTAGTTTAGGGAAGTTCCAGAAATTAGATTTTTTTGTTTGATGGCAAGGCGTGAGGAGGCTGAAAAGCACAACATACTCCCTCTCTGTGAGGCTTTTCAGCCGACCAACAACTCAGCCAGCGGGCAAAATAGCAATTTCTGGCACTTCCCTACGATACGATTAAAGCATTTCCTACGCTACCTATCTGATAGACCAATGTTGTAATCAGCCATGCAAGCGCAGTCAAACCGGCAAACTGCACACTTGCCCATTTCCAGGAATTTGACTCACGCCTCATCACAGCAAACGTGGCAACACATGGGGCGCTTATAAGACTGAAAAGCATGAGACAAAAGCCAGTGAGAGGCGTGTAGTGCTCTTTCAGACTGTCCCTGAGCGGCTCGGACTCCTCATCTGCTTCGCCAATGGAATAGACTATGCCAAGCTGCGCAACCATCACCTCCTTGGCTGCCAGAGCGCCAATCAAGGCGGTGCCGATGCGCCAGTCAAAGCCCATAGTCTGTATGACAGGCTCCATGAACTGACCTATGCGGCCAGAAATCGTATAAATGAGCGTCTCTGACTGCTGCTGTTCAGGGGTGAGGGACGCAAGCTCGGCCTCGGTAAACTCTTTCTGAGGATAGGTGGCAGCAGCCCACAGAAGCACCGATACAGCCAGAAGCACTGTGCCGGCCTTCTGCAGATAGAGCGAGCTGCGCTCCCATACATGAAGTCCAATGCCTTTGAGGGTCGGTAGCCTATATGGAGGCAGTTCCATGATAAATGGCATTGCTTCTCCCTTAAAAAGGTTGTTTCGCAGCATCTTTGCAAGAAGAATAGCCAGAACCATACCTATCACATATATCAGCCAGAGTATATTTCCATGCTGGGCCTCGGGGAAAAAGGCCGGAATGATCAGTGCATATATGGGAAGCCTTGCGCCGCAGCTCATCAGCGGCGTCACCATCATGGTGGTAAGCCTGTCGCGTTCAGAGTCAAGGGTCCTGGCAGCCATTATTGCAGGAACTGAACAACCAAAGCCAAGAAGCAAAGGTATAAAGCTCTTGCCATGCAGCCCGAGCTTGTGCATTACCTTGTCCATGAGAAAGGCCACCCTGGCCATGTAGCCAGTGTCTTCAAGGATCGAGATGGCCAGAAACAAAAGCACGATGTTGGGCAGAAAAACCAGCACTCCGCCGACTCCGCCTATGATGCCGTCAACTATGAGGGATTTAAGCTGGCTTTCCGAGCCTTCAGGCCAGAATCCCGACACTGTTTCACCGATAAATCCAAAAAAATCCTCAAGCCACCCCATGGGATACTCGCCGATTGTAAATGTAAACTGAAAGATCAAATACATTATCCCCAGGAATATCGGGATACCCCATACACGATTAATGACAACAGCGTCCACCTTGTCAGACATATTATGCCTAATCTCAATGGTGGACTTTGTAGCCTCCGAGCAGAGACCTGATATAAAGCCATATCGCGCCCCTGCTATCGCCGCCTCAACCGGCTCTCCAAGCATGGTGCCTAGCCGCTCTCTGGCAACCTTGACATAGTCAATCAACTCCTGGGATTTTATACGGCTCATCACATCACTGTCTTTTTCCAGCAGCTTGATGGCAGCCCACCTGACAGGACATACATTTATGAACGGCTCGTATTCCTTTCTCTTTTCTATGATGGCCATCAATTCTTCAATTTCTTTTTCGATCTCAATGCCATAATTTACCTGCGGGTAGTTTGGCACATTGAGTTCAGCCGCCTTCAAGGCCGCATCCAACAGCTCTGTCATGCCCTCTTTTCTGGGCCCGACAGCCCTGACAACAGGTATGCCTGTAAGGCTGGAGATCATACCAAGGTCAAACTCATACCCCTTGGCCTTGGCAAGATCGCTCATATTGAATACCCACACAAGCGGCACGCCAAGCTCCATCAACTGCACAGCAAGATACAGATTGCGTTCCAGATTTGAGCTGTCAATTATGTCCACAACGACATCAGGCTTCTCATTCAAGATCACGTCCCTCGCGATCACCTCCTCTGCGGAATAGGCAGTGAGGCTGTAAGTGCCGGGAAGATCAACAATTTTCAGTTCACGGCCATTGTGGCTGCATACCCCCTCCTTTTTTTCAACAGTAACCCCAGGATAGTTGGCTATCTTCTGGCGCGCACCTGTCAAATTATTAAAGACTGTTGTCTTGCCGGCATTCGGATTGCCTGCAAGCGCGATAACAATGCTTTTTTTCATCACAACTCCTTTTATTAGTCTAATATTATATATTTAGTTGAAACTAAACAAAAAAACAAAAAAAATTATGCAACTACAATCCTAGAAGCCAACCCGTGCCCAAGGCTTAGGCGTGTCTCCTTGACTGCTATAACCATCGGAGACTGCCTTCCAGGATTATTCTGCAAGACCTCTATCTCGACACCTGGAAGGATGCCAAGAGCAAGAAGCCTGCCCTGCGCGGACTGACCCTGCGGAAGCGCAAGCACCCTGGCCTTTTCACCGCTGTTTTTGTTTGCAAGCGTCATAACGATCCTCCATGCTCAGTTTATCATCTCAACCTCAATGGCCTCAGCCTCATCCCTTCTCAGAGAGAGGTGATAGCCCTTCACCTTGATCTCAATCGGGTCTCCGAATGGAGCAACCTTCTCCACCTCAACCGTTGCGCCCGATGTCGCACCCATCTCAGCAAGCCTGACCCCTGTCCTGCCAACGGGTTTGAGTTTTTTAATCCTGGCCTTCTGGCCAACAACAATCTTGTCAAGTGTTGTCTGCATTACCGGTTCCTTCCTTTCATTTAGCGATTTTTTTTTTACGTTCTCAAGACATGCGCTGATACAACTTGCGCAAGTTACAGTGTTCTGCGTATCACAGTTGTAATTAAACCCGTTCACCCAGTTGAACCCGGCCCTTGGACACTTTTCTATGAACTCTGTAAAGAGCATGAAACGCTCAAGCACCTCCTTGGCCACTACATGCTCTATCTTGCAGGCAGCCTTATTAGCCTCGGCAGGCTCTATAGCCAGCACCTTTTCAAAAAAAGACTTCATCACAGAGTGACGTCTGGTTACGTCCGCCGCTGCATCAAAGCCTTTTGAGGTAAGGGTCACCAGATCATAGGGCGTATAGTTAACTAAGCCTTTTTCAGACAACGTCCTCAATGCCCCGGTGACAGATGAGTTTTTTACACTGAGCCTTTTGGCAATGTCATTGGCCTTGGCAGCCCCCTTTTCCTTGATGATGCTGAGAATAATCTCAAGATAGTCCTCAAGACTTGCGCTGATTTCAGGATAGGCAAACATGGCATTTGTCCTCCGTTTTTTTTAATAGCGAATAAATTAAGGCATAACTAAAAAAATGTCAAGATAAAACTTCATGGAAAATTTAATTTGCTTTGTCATAGCCACAACAGAAACAATTGCAGGGTTGTTCCAAAAATTTTATTTGATGGTTTTGTAACAGGAATAAGACCATTATAAGGAGTCTTTCCCAAAAAAAATGCTGAAAATGCAACAGTGTTGAGATCTAATATTTGGAGTTGACATTTGTGCAAGTGTTTTATAGAATTGTCGGCTCTTGCCACAGATGAAAATTGCAGTCAAAATGGTGGACGTAGCTCAATGGTGGAGCGTCGGGTTGTGGCCCCGGAGGCTGTGGGTTCGAGCCCCATCGTTCACCCCATTCAATTATCAATAACATTTCTTTTTATTTTTAATGGAAGTTCCAGAAAATAGTAATACTGATTCCTTGTACTGGTTTTTATTTGTAACTATCCAGTATAATGCCGAAAA